>NZ_JCACLG010000022.1:0-63958 GCF_059505785.1 Kastovskya adunca
CTTCAACTCCGCTTGATTGTAAAAAACCTACACCTGTGAGCCTCGGAGATCCCCCGCACCCCTGCACCTACTTCAGGTAAATCAGCAAATTAAGTCCGGGGATGGTGCGGGAGAGAGTCCAGAGGAGAAGGGCAATGTAGAGGATGCCGAGACTCCACTGATACCAAACTAGGGTGGTGATCAGTCCTGGTAGGTGTTCGTCGCGTAGGCGGATGTCGTTGAAGCCGAATTTGAGCAGGTTGTTGAGGCTGAAGTCGTAGTAGTTGAGCCAACTCCAGCGGCGTTCCCAAAGGATGGGCATGTAGCGATCACGAAAAAGATCAAACCGGGGTCTTATGGGTAGGCGTCCAATCAGCAAGCGCAACTGGCGCAAGCTCCCGTCTTCGACAAAGTAACTTTGCTCTACTGCTTTGCGGTCGCCACCAAGCTGATAAAGCCGCATCGTTAGCATCAGGGGGATAGGGATAAGAATGACCGCTAGACAAGCCAGGGTGAACCACGGCTGCTGGCTATTGCGTAAGATGCTGGTAATGCCCACACTGGTTACTGCCAGGTAACTACTGAGCATGTAAACGCTTTCTAGATACGGAGGGACAAGGGGTGATTGGGGTCGCCAGCGGTCGATAAACCAGAACAACAAGCCAAAAAGAGCGATCGCGCAACACCCTACCCCAAACACCAGCTCAAAACTGGTACCATAGGCGCTCAACAGCAACAGCAAACTCAATCCCAACCAATGCACAGCATTCTTCGCCCAGTTCAGGGGCGGTATTTCTCTGGGTCGAGTAACCAGCAAGCTTTGCCCCAGTTGCTCTTGCCGTAAGCGTTCCATTGTGTATTCCACCTGATTGGCATCGGGAATCTGCTCCATTTCCCGGAAATTCCGCACCAGGTTCCGCAAGACATCTTCATTGCCTTGCAAAACGGGGACAGAAAGTACTCGACCAATTTGCCCCGTGTTGCCAAAAATTTTTGCTTGGTCGGAGTCAAAAGTCATCCCCGCCACATTCAAAAAGGCAGCTTCGGTAAAGCGCGCGTTGCTAAAGTCGATTTGGTCGAGTAGGCTGACATCGCGTAATAGCACAGGCTGCTTGAAGCGGCTTTCCCGAAACGTTGTAGACTTTTCAAAAGTTGCGTCCGTCAGCAAAAGTGCCTGTGAGAAGAGATTATTGCTCAGCAGGGAACGGTCATGCCAGATAACTTGCGAAAAATCAGCCTTTTGCAGCCATTTAGTGCGGGTCAAATTGGCCAGTTGGTCAAACTCTGCGCCACTAAAATTGCTATTTGACTTAAAGGTGCTGCCGGAAAAATTGGCACTACCGAGAAAATGTGCTTTCTTAAAGCCCACTTTCCCAAAAAAGGTACTGCTACCAAAATTGACATCTCGCCCAAAGGTCGCCCCAGTAAATTCGGCTGAACGGCTAAAGCGCGTATCTGACCAATCTCCCTCTTGAACAAAAGTGACATCAGAGGCTTCGACGCGCTGCAAAAAGAATGTATTGGCAAAATTTACCGCTCCCCCAAAGCGTGTCTCTACCAGTTTGAGGGGACCGCGAAAGATCGTGACGGGGGTGTCTTGCTCAGAGAGTTCAAAGATAAAGCGCTGATCCCGCTGCAACTGTTCTCGTTCAGGCTGTGTTAACAGAGGGGGTAAGGTGGGGGCGGAAAGTGGCGATCGCAAACCCAATTTACTCGCTACAAATTCCCCTTGAATCAAAGACTGACTCAAATCCAAACCTAAGGGAGTCTTAGAGCGGTTAATTTGAGTTTGCACTTGGCTATAGAAGCGATCGCGAAACTCCACATTCTCACTCGTCAAGTCGATAACGAACTGCCGCAAGTCGAGCGTCAAAACACCGTCACTTTGAATCGGTGACTCAAAACGTTCTTGTAGCAACTCCCAAGTCAAAGGAGTGCGTTCTGGCGAAGTAGTTGCTGCCCAAACAGGTGCAGGAAGCAACATCAGAAACAGCATCAGGCATAAACAGCAAATCTGTTTCCACATCTAGTCAATGGTCAGGACAATTTTGCCTGTTGTTGAGCCACTTGCCAATGCCTGATGAGCCAAGGCGGCATCTTCCAAAGCGAAAGTTTGACTGAGATGAATTTGCAACTTTCCCCGCTCAATCCAATCGGCACACTGTTCTAAAATCTCCGCTTGATGTCTTTGAGCATCAGTTAACCCCTCCAACATCGGAGTTAGCATCAGCTCTAGACTGGTGCGGATATTACGCAACCTAGCGATTTTCCAATTGATGTCAGCCGGATCGGGTTCCAAAATTGTCACCATATCCCCATAAACCCGAATCGCTGGGAAGGTGTCGTAAAACGTTGCTCCCCCTACGGTGTCAAAGGCCAGGTCTACACCTTCTCCCTGAGTCCAATCCAGCGCTGCTGTAGCGAAATCTGTATCCTTGTAAAAGATAGGATGATCAGCCCCCAGTTGACGGACAAATCTGGCTTTTTCCGAGGAACTCACAGTTGTACAAACCTCAGCCCCCTTCAGTTTTGCTAACTGAATCGCCACATGACCAACGCCACCTGCACCCCCATGAATCAACACCCGTTGTCCCGCTTCTAGGCGTCCTCGGTCGTAGAGGGCTTCCCAAGCTGTAATCAGTACTAAAGGTGCTGCTGCGGCTTCGGCAAACGACAGAGAAGTCGGTTTACGAGCGACAAATTGTTCCTCAACAACCGTCAACTGAGCATAATTGCCTGTGCGAGATTTGCCCAACCCGCCAGCACAAAAATACACCTCATCCCCAACTTTGAAGCGTTGAACTCCTGAACCAACGCCTTCTACAACCCCCGCACCGTCACAGCCTAAAATTGCTGGCATGTCATTTGGGTAAAAGGTGCCGCGTTGCCGTAGCTTTGTGTCAATTGGGTTGACCCCAGCGGCATGAAGACGCACCAAAATTTCAGTGTCATTTTCAATTTTTAGGTCGGAAACATCTTGCACCTGCAAGACTTCTGGCTTTCCCGCCTCTGTCATCAAAACTGCTTTCATTGAGGATTTCGCTAAACTGACAATCTTTAAATAGTCTCGTCTAGATAGTGATCAGTGGCAAACAAAAGATCAAATGTAGTGCTGCGTCTATCGCTTGTTGTGTTGGCGTGCGGACTAAAGACAAGGCGTTGAGCAGGATGGGCTTGAATACCCCGTCTGTTGCTGTGGGCAATTTGTACCTGGGATGAGCAAAGACGTAGATTATGCATCTGCTTCTGCCCACATTACGGCTTGCCGCTTGGCGTTGATGTTTTTGATGTGCTTTTTGACGGTGTTGAGGGAGATGTACAGCTTGGTAGCAATCTCTTTGTAGGAGTATTTAGCGTGGCGAAGCGCCCACACTTCTGCTTCACGGCTAGTGAAGCCGTACTTTTTGATGTCAGAAGCGGCTTGATCCTGGAGGGATTGACCGTAATCTTCTAGGGTGATCAGTAGGTAGGGACGATCGCCATCTACTAAATCAAACCAACGCACTCGTAAGCGTAGGGTTGTGTCGCGATCGCTAACGATTTCTGACTCTAGTACCAGTTGTTCTTCTGGGAACAAATCACGGCTTTCGATCAAGGACTGACACACCTGCCAAATGGCTTCGGGGATCTGACGACGTGAAGAGTTCTCCTGAAATTGCTGGCAAAAATACCGCCCTCGGTGATTGGTATGAACTAACTCTCCCTCTGTGCTGACAATCAAAACACCGTCAGCTAATCCTTCTAGCACCGCCTGGAAGAAGTCAAGCTTTGAGGCTGCGGGTGGTTGATGCTGATAGTACTGTTGGGGAAAAGATAGCGCTGATTGGTTAATAACAGCAGAGGTAAGAACAGACATCACTAACTCCTTAAAAATTCCTCTTCAAAAGCCGAATCGTTAGTGTGCGATTTAGCTTCTAGAGTCATTCTGTTTGCTCTTATGAGGAAGCAGCAATGAGGATAAGGCAGGCTGGCGCAGTTTTACCTAATCGGCACAAGTAGGGTGAACTGGTCTGAAGTAAGGTGAAGTTTTTAGTTTTTTAAAGCATCTCAGTACATTTACGTAACGTCGCCATTTATTTTTGTAGAGCTAGTTAAGAACCGCGACGAAATGACTATTGAATGCAAATAATAGGTCTAGTTAATTATGTCTTGGAACCAATGTGCGCTCAATCCAGAAAGGCTCGATGAGTGGTTCCCCCTTGAACAACAACGCGATTATGTCTCAATGCTAGTCGGTCGAATTGGGTTTACTCGTCGTCGGGCGGAGTATTTTGTCCGCTTATGGGCATATCTAGCGCTAAAACAGCAGCAAGCATCAGGAGAGAAGCTAAAGCAACCGCTGGCTCGGCTCAGCTTACCAGAGGGTTTTATTCCCTGCACCCATCGCGAAGCTGCAGAACTTTTCTATGCTCAACAAGATAGAGGAAGCGATCGCGCGGCGGGAATGATGCTCGATAAGTTAGTCGCCTTAGGGTTATTAGCAAAGCAATTTGACGGTAATACCATTTGCTTGCAAATCAAAGCCCCCGCCAATCTGATCGAACCTCCCACCAAAAAACCCTCACCGCAGTTTTACACCAACAGCTTTAACCCGAAAACAGATACGATTCCCGTGGCAAGTTTCCTGGCGAGTAACTACAACTGGATGAGTAACAACAGCGCCGCCGTGCAATATCGCATTACTTGCTGGCTGCGTCAGTGGGCAAAACTCTATCCCCAGGGAATGCGCGTTTTGCGTCGCTGTGACACCCAGAACGCTGTCGGGTTTTACATTCTCTACCCCACAGCCCAGGAGTCGGAAGAAAACTTCTTTTTGCCTCCCAAAAAGAGCTTGCATCTGAGTGCAGCAACTGAAATTGACCCGATTCAAGTAGCTCCACCGGGTGACTTGAACTGTCATGCTGTGTTTGTCCGGAGCTGGATGATTGATGCTCCCTACATGCAACCACCGCAAGTTTGCCAATTGTTGGAAGATACCCAGCAAACCCTGATGCAAATGCTGGAAGATTTTCCTAACTTGTGTGACTTCTATGTGTTGGTGATCCATCCCAGTTACGAAGAATTGGCGAGTACTTTGGGTTTTCAAAAAATCGGTCAAGATCCATCACTAGCGGTGTACTGGATGTATATACCAGTGGAGCGATATTTGCAGTTGGATGTTCAGCAGGCGGTATCGCAGTTAGAATTTCACCCTACGGCTGCTAGTTCTTGGTGTAGTAAAAGTTGATTAGCTTTTGAGGATGGCAAAACCGCGATCGCTATCCCATAGGTTGTTCAAACTGCTGTCATTGAGTACATTAACTACCTATTTGTATAGTCACAGTCCCCTCAAACTTTGGCAGTACCCATTATTAGTAATCTCTTGAGAAGCTAGGGACTTGCGGCGGCGGTTCCAGTTCCTGCCTTTGAAAGCCTCGCCTTACAAAGGAGAACTGGGGGTAAGTCTTATACTAGTTACAGCAAAGGGAGTTACTAAGTTATGAGTTATGACTACGATTTATTTGTAATTGGTGGCGGTTCGGGTGGTATTGCCTCCGCCAGACGAGCAGCAGAATATGGTGCCAAAGTCGGAGTTGCTGAATATAGCCGTTTAGGGGGAACTTGCGTCAATCGCGGCTGTATTCCTAAAAAACTGATGGTTTATGCTTCCCATTTCCCTGATTTATTTAAAGATGCTCAGGGTTACGGCTGGAGTGCCGTCAATAGCACCTTGGACTGGAAAGCGATGACTTCCGTCATTAACAAGGAATTGGAACGCCTGAACGATGTATACGACCGGATGCTGGATAAAGCTAACGTCGATTTGTTTCGCAGCTATGCCAAGTTTGTCGATCCTCATACTCTAGAAGTGGGCGATCGCAAAATTACCGCTGACAAAATTATGATTGCTGTTGGTGGTCATCCGGTGATGCCAGATATCCCAGGAATTGAACACGCCATCATCTCTGATGCGATGTTTCAGTTGCAGGAGCAACCGCAGCGGATCGCCATCATTGGCGGCGGCTACATTGGTGTAGAATTTGCCTGCATTATGAACGGCTTAGGCTCCGAGGTGACGTTGGTTATCCGGCGAGACTTGATTTTGGCAGGATTTGATGACGATTTGCGGTCTTCCATTCAAGATGGGATGCAACAGCATGGGATCAATATTCTCAGTGGCTCTGAAGCGACAGGAATTGAAAAGACCCCAGAAGGGCTGAAGCTGATGATCGGTGAAAATCGCTCTGTCCTCGCCGATGTAGTGCTTGCGGCTACAGGTCGTCAACCCAATCTCACTAACTTGGGGCTAGAGAATGCGGGAGTAGAAATTCAACCGTTTTCAAACTTATCTGTAGTTATTCCTCCATCCACCCCAGAGAAGGGTTATGGCGAAGCTTGCGAGTCTATTGATCAACATGCGATCGCTGTTGATGAATATAGTCGTACCAGCCAAGAGCATATTTATGCAGTTGGCGATTGCACTAACCGCATCAATCTCACGCCTGTAGCAATTCAGGAAGGTCGAGCGTTTTCGGATACGGTGTTTGGCGGTAATTCCCGAAAAATGAGTTATGAAAATGTGCCAAGTGCCGTTTTTTCAACTCCAGAAGGCGCAAGCGTTGGTTTGACTGAAGCGGAAGCCCGGAAGCAATGGGGTGAAGCGGTGAAGTGCTATCGTGCCAAATTTAAGCCAACCTACTACAGTCTCGCCAATCGCGATGAGCGGACGATGGTGAAGTTAGTCGTTGAAGAGGGTAGCGGGAAAGTGGTTGGTGCTCATATGGCTGGCGAAAACGCCGCCGAAGTGATTCAAGGAATTGCGATCGCGATTAAGATGGGAGCCACCAAGAAAGACTTTGACTCTACTGTAGGGATTCATCCCACCATCGCTGAAGAGTTTGTGACGTTGCGCTAAACCCACCATGGGCGCGATGCAAAGAACGCTCTCGGTGTTGGATTCAGTTTGGTTGAATACCTGAGGCAAAATCCTCCCACAAAACAAGGGAACGAACAGATTAAATTTGTTCGTTCCCTTAACTGTTTTTGGAACAGCGCTCAGTTCCCGGAGGATAGATTCTACTTAGATTTCAACTATAGCAATCGCCACATAGGTTAGGACATTCCTGATTCTCTAAAAGCAAGTGCTGGTTGAATCTTAAACTCACCGACTCACCGACTTTGCTATACCACTAGTTTTTGGATGTTGAGACAAATCCTAGAGTCAAGCTGTCATGAGCCAGGAAGTGACCAATGTGGTAGGCTCTTTCTTCAGTTTTGATCAGGATTGTTTCGTAAAGGTAGCGAGTAGCGCGATCGCCTAAACTTTCCGCTTGTCCAGCTTGACGACGAATTAGCTGAATAATTGCTTGTTCCGCCCCTAAATCGTGCTCTAGCATCTGACGAGCTGGGAAAACACCATCCGCTTCTTGCTCCCAGCAGCATAATTCAGCCAACTTGGTAAAACTCGCCGCCGGAACGCCACCCAGCCCATCTAAGCGTTCGCCAATTTCATGAACATGCTCTTGCACTTGTTCGTAGCTTTCGCTAAAGAATTCGTGTAGGGAATAAAATTCTGAGCCTTCAACAACAAAATGATGTTTTTGGTATTGCAGGTAGAGTGCTTGGAAACTGGCGAGTACGGCGTTTAAACCTTCACAAACTGGGGCGGTAACCGTGTGCTCCAGCAGGATGGGATTATCATAAACTTCGCCGAAATTCCGTAATAAACCCTGAGTTTCAGCCATGGTTGTGTTCCTCTCATTAAGCAGCAATTATTGCTACCCGTAAGTCTAGCACTCCCATCACTATTCAGCACAAAATAAACCTCAACCCTTGTCGAGGTCGTCAATTAGACGGCTGCCGTTCTCATTAGGAACACTCAGCTTTTGAGATTTTCTTCAGATTTTGTTCCGGTTTAGTTGAGAATTGTTGGCATTTAGTTTATATCTATTGTAGTGAGTCAGGCTTCTTGAAGGCAGAGGATAGGATTGTGGTTCCAAACTCTTCTGTAACATCACCGCCATCACTAATGATAGATAATTGCATCTTTTGAGGCAAATGAATCCATCCAGCTTCCAATCTGAAACCAAACAAACGATCGAAGTGGACTGGGTAGACCGCTGGCAAGTCTACCGACGCCTGCAAGAACTCTCTATTTCCTGTCAATGTGGTTCAAATCAGCCGTTAACTGTCCAAATTGACGATGTCAAAACGGCGGTGCAAGTTTGGAGCGTTGTCAGACAGATAACCGTACCCCGTTGGGGGCTAGTGGGCTGGTTGGAACGCTGCTGGTGTGACTAATAATCCCTACCAAATTGACCGTTATTTATTCACTCATCCTTAAAACCTGTTACCGCTCATGACCAAACCAGCAACTCTACATTTAGAGGGCATCACCAAACACTTCTCTCAAATGGCATCCCCCGCCGTGGCTGATGTAACGCTGACGCTAAATCAAGGAGAATTGTTGGCATTACTAGGCCCCTCTGGCTGTGGTAAAACCACCCTCTTACGAATCGTTGCGGGGTTTGAACGACCGGAATCAGGAACAGTGAAGTTAGGAGAACGAATCGTTGCTAGCCCCGATCGCTGGGTAGCGCCAGAACAGCGCGATACGGGCATGGTTTTTCAAGACTACGCCTTGTTTCCCCATTTAGACGTTGCAGAAAATGTTGCCTTTGGTCTCAAAAAGCGGCAAAGTCGGGAGAATAGCGCCTCGATCAAAGAACGAACCACAGAAGCGATCGCCTTAGTGGGATTAACAGGATTAGAAAAACGCTATCCCCACGAACTCTCTGGTGGGCAACAACAGCGAGTTGCCCTCGCCCGCGCCTTGGCACCTCAACCCAGCTTGATTCTCTTGGATGAACCCTTGAGTAATCTGGATGTGCAAGTGCGTCTGCGGCTGCGCCAAGAAGTGCGAAGCATCCTCAAGGAAATTGGCACCTCCGCGATCTTTGTTACCCACGATCAGGAAGAAGCTCTCGCCATCTCCGACAAAGTTGGCGTTATGCACAAAGGCTATCTGGAACAGTTGGGCACCCCGGAAGAACTTTACACCGAACCCGCGTCCCGCTTTGTGGCAAAGTTCGTTACGCAAGCGAATTTCCTCCCCGCCCGTCGTCAAGGGCGGTTTTGGGAAACAGAAATCGGTTGCTTTGATGCCCTCGATTCCTGGACGGCTAAAAACCAAATTGCCACAGCCGAGAACGCTGAAAAAGCGGAATTGATGCTACGCGCAGAAAGCATCAGTCTCTACCCAGATGATACTTCTCAGGTGGTGATCCAAGACCGACAGTTTCTCGGTCGCGAGTACCAGTATCAGCTACGGACGCCTTCTGGACGCCAATTACAGGCTCGAACGACAACGGAGACGAGGCTGCCAATTGGAGCGCGGGTGCAACTATCGATTGCCAATAACGCCCTGCGAGTGTTCCCGATGGATTCCTCAACATTAAGCGATGCCCAATCCTCCGCTCTCTCAGTTTCTTAAAATACGGATGGTGTCCCAACACCTGGGTTTGGGGGGCAGAGGTGATGGTAGTTCCCTCGTCGTCTTTGTTAAACAGCACTCCTATATCTGCCTATTTACCGCGTTAGCCAAACTGACTGGAACATCTTGCCAGCGATCGCCTTCAACAGGTGCTGAACCAGTGGCAAAGCGCCAACGGCATCAAGTGCAGTCAAGCCATAGGATGTTGGGTAGAAGAGGGCACGAGTAGGAGCGACAAAATTATGAGTTTTTATGATTTGATTGTTCAGGGTGGCCCTGTGATGTGGCCACTTTTAGGACTTTCCATCATTACCCTTGCCTGTGCGCTGGAGCGGGGCTGGTTTTGGTATCAGTTATTAAGTCGGGAAGACCAAATTGCTCACGAGGTTTTGGCAGCAGCACAGGTCGATCTCAGCTCATCCGCCGCGATCGCCTCCCAGGCTCAAGACCTTCCTATTGGTCGCTTTTTACTTGCCCCCCTCAAACTGCGGCAACCCACACCAGAAACCTTTCGTCTGGCAATGGAAGCCGCAGGCGACAAAGAATTTGTCAAAATGCGCCGAGGTGAGAAGCTCCTGGAAACTATCGTCGCTATTTCACCCCTATTAGGACTTCTAGGGACAGTTACAGGATTGATTGCCACCTTTTCCAGTCTGCAAATCGGCAGTACCACCGGAACGGATGCCACCAAAGCCGCCGCCGGGATCGGGGAAGCTCTGATTACAACTGCCACGGGTATGGTAGTAGCAATTCTGGCGCTGATCTTTTTCAGACTCTTCATCACCCTGCAAGCGCAGCAAGTTGACTATTTTTCTGAAGTTGGCAGTGAGTTAGAACTGATCTATCGCCAAGTCTGGTACGAACCCAAACAGGATCAGTAAATTATTCAGACTCCGAGCCGGGTGTAGAGTCACCCGCTAGGGCAATGCAATCAATTTCAACTAGGGCATCTTTGGGTAAACGAGCCACCTGTACGCAAGCCCGCGCCGGAGCTGTCGCACTATCAAAGTACCGAGAATAAACCTGGTTCATCGCCGCAAAATCATTCAAATCCGTGAGAAAAACGCTAGTTTTCACCACATCCCCAAACTTAGCACCCGCTGCGGCGAGCACAGCCTCTAGATTTGCCATTACCTGCTCGGTTTGTCGAGCAATATCGCCTGTACCAACAAGCTCACCCGTTGCCGGATCGAGGGCAATTTGACCTGCCGCAAAAATCATCTGACCGCTAGCGGCGATCGCCTGGTTATAGGGGCCTACAGGTGCTGGTGCATTCCCAGTCCGGATAACTTTTCGCGTCATTAACTTCAACTCAAAAATAATAAGTAAATACGGGAGAATCAATCAAACTAAAGGAATCTGTGCTTTCAGGGCACTTGAGAACTTATCTTAATTTAAAAAGAGGGGCTTTCACTTTTCGTCTTTTATTATTCCTGCTTTCTGGTCATTAATTGTCAGGTTAACGGGAAAAGTGACTGTGAAAACTGAGCCTTCTCCCAGGGTAGAAGTTAAAGTTATTTCACCCTTTAAAAGGTTAGTTAACCGAGAAACAATAGCTAGCCCTAGTCCGGTACTCCCGGCTCTGGCTTGCTTAGATCCGGCGAAAGGCTGCGAAAAAGGCTCAAAAATATATTTTTGAGCTTCTGGGGCAATTCCAATTCCCGTATCGCGAACTGTGATGAGCCAATTTTGGTCGGGTAGGGTGGCGCAGTGAACTTTAATAGAGCCTGTATCGGTATAACGAACCGCATTACTAAGAAGATTGGTGACAATTTGTTGCAATCGAAAAGCGTCGGTCATAACTTCGCCTGGAGCTTCTTGGAAATCTACTTCTATGTGTAAATTTTTTTCCTGAGCTAGCGGTTCGATCATCTCGACGGCGCTTTTAATAATAGGAACAACCGCTATAGAAGCAAGGCGCAGCTCAATTTTTCCAGCATCGTAACGGGATAATTCTAGACAATCATTCACCAGACGCAGTAACTGGCGGCTTGAGCGCAGCAAGCGTTCGATATGGGTGCTACTTTTAGGAGCTTCTGAGGTATTTTTTTGCTGCTGACGCAACAGCAACTCAGAATAACCCATGATTGAGTTTAGCGGTGTTTTTAGCTCATGAGCGAGGTAGGAGAAGCTCTCTTGGTTGCCCCGGAGTAAGCGCGTGAGTTCTTGATTAGTCAGTTTTAGTTGGTTTTGAACATGATTAAGTTCTTGAGTTTGCTCTTCCACAAATTGATTGAAGCACATAGCGATCGCTTCATCAATCACAGCATTAATTAGGAAAAAAGTACGAGTTTGGACTTGATTTTCATCTTTGATAAAGTCTGGTTCTAAAGCAGAAAAAATAACCTGCCGAAGTAAACTATATTCGCGGGCAATCTCGGCGGCGTTGTATCCTTGTGCTGCTCGCAGCCGACCATGCTCTAGACTTGCCTTGGCAATCACCTCAAAATCATCATCATCTGAGGAATCAAGTGCCGTTACCATGCTTTTAAGAAGCTCAGGCATCGAGTTTCCTAAAGCAGTGTCGGGCAAATCTTTTGAGCTTTGAATTTTCCGGTCTTTACGAACCTTTTCCTTCCATTCTTTAAAGATAAAATCAGCTTTTTCAGCAAGAACTTTGCTAGGAGTTACCATAGATTTAAAAATAAGTGTTTCTCCGAAGTGGTTACTACTCAGAACGATGTTGCTCCGACTCAGATTCTATCTCTGATTCTGAAGTATTTTTAAGGGGGTTTACAACCCGTGCGATCGCTTCTTGAACAAATACCTTGATAAACTCATCTTTACGATTTAGTTGAAACTGTTGCTGTACCACTTCCGCCATTCCGCCATCTCCCCAATCTTGATCGTGGCGGAAGTATTCAATAAAACTTCTCCCAGCAATTCGTGTTAGATAGGCAGCCGTCACGCCTTGGATGGCTTTGCCAATTAAATAGGTAGCGATGTTGAGCTGCAACGCTGTAGTTAAAAGCTGAATTGCCCCTTTAACAATTCCCAAACTAGCAAGGGTCTTACCCAAAGAAAGCGCTAATTCTCTCCCGCGCTCCATATTTAGGTCGCAGCCGTAGATTTTACCAATTTCCACGACCATCTGAGCATTCACCGCCACCGTTGCCAGTAAGTCCACTACAGGTAAGGGCGTAACAGAAATTACCCCCGCCCCAATCCACTGAAAGCGCTCAACGACTTTCTCCGCCTGTCGCCGACGCTGCCCGTCCAATAAGTACCGTGCTTCTTCCCCTAAGCGCTGAGATTGCAGCAAAATGTTATCGGCAACCAAATCTTCCCCTTCTGAGCGCAGAACTGCTGCCAGTCTACGGATTAGGGGCATTACCTCAGGGTCAGGTTGAAGAGTTTCCCCTGTTTCCAGTTTGGCAGGTCGGGGGTTAGCGGCGATCGCCACCACATCTGAGGCAGCAATAAAACTCCCTACCCGCTGCCGCAACCGTGCCAAGATCGTTTCTTTATCAGTGTCAGTGTAGAGGTCAGTTTTGTTCAAAACCAAAAGACTGCGCTTGCCAATCTCTGCTAACCGACGCAACGGTTCATATTCCGACTGCCGCAGGTCATTATCTACCACAAAAAGCAGCAAATCCGCTTTCGTTGCCAGCTGCCGTGCCATTTGTTCGCGCTCCGTTCCGGCTACCCCGGCTTCTAAAATCCCTGGAGTATCAGTCACCAAAATCTCGCGATTTAGCCCCTTGAGTTGCAAGCTATAGGTTTCCCCCACCGCCGTTGTTCCCATCGGCGCACCTACCTGTCCCACCATCCGCCCAATCAAGGCATTCACCAGGGAAGTTTTCCCGGCGGAACCTGTGCCAAATACTACCACCCGTAGTTCCCCACGGGACAAAATCGACTCAATTTCCCGCGAACGGCTGAGTAACGCCTGTCGTGCTACTTGATCTTGAATCTGCGTCACCTGTCGCCGTATTGCTTTTAGGGTTTCTTCTGCTGCCTCGGTTTTCTCGACAGGTACCTTCGGTGTTTGCCGCCGCCGTGATGATCTTGGGGAACGCCTAAATAGCCCTAGGTAGTAAATAAATGCCCAGATCAAAATTCCTAGCAGGACAATCAGCAATAACACCAACACATAGGCAAGCAGTGGTGCTGTAAAGGAAATCTGCCAATAGAGCTGATAGATAGAGTTAATCAGCCACAGCATTAGCCCTAGAATCAGGCTAATTCCTAAAACGAGCGTCAACAAACGTGACAGAGGCATGTAAAGATGGGGGCTTTTTGTTCACATTTTAGGTCAGTTGCCCATTGTCTGTTTTCAACACCCCCTTTTGCCTCATCTTCCTAAGGATTAGCTTTGTTGCCCAACTTTCTGCTGCTGGCTAGAGGTAAGCTCGTGGAGGGGTGTGAGATATTCAACAGCAGTAAGTAAGCAATAAAAAACTATGGGACTCTTCGATCAGATTTTAGGCGCAATTGATAACCCCTCTCAGCAAGCTAGTTCTAGCCAACTGGGTAGCATCCTCAGTACGGTTCAAATGTTAAGTAATAATTCCCACACCGACCCCTCGACAGTGCAGTCGCTAATGTCAATTGTCGGTAAATATGCTCGCAATTCGTTACAGCAAAAGCGATCGCATGAGGGCGGTCAGCAGGCGCAATCTTTTGTTAACCAGTACAGCGGCACTCAGCCCAGCACCCAAGCTGTCCAGTCACTGTTTAGCACCCCTCAACTCCAGCAACTCGTTCAAGAAGGAACATCCAGAACTGGGCTAAACGCTGGAACGATACAATCGATGTTGCCCGTTTTGGTACCGTTGGTGCTGAATTTCTTGCAGACTGGAGCCAGTACCCAAAATCCCCAAGGGTCAAATTCTGTTTTGGATTCCTTCTTGGATGCCAATGGTGATGGTGAGGTAGATATTGCTGACGCGATGCAGTTAGCAGGACGCTATCTCAAACGCTGATTTTTAACAGTTGAATATCCAATAGGGGCATAAAACTTTATGCCCCTATTGGGATAGAGACCATTTACCAACGCGCCTGGGGGCCTGCCCAGATATGATTGACGAACTTACCAAAAACGATCGGTTCTTCATCTGTGGCAATGGCAGTATGACCCTCAAGATTGACCGCCCACACAGGCCAGCGTTCATCTCCTAAATTACCAGCTCGAAAGAGAACCTGATCGGGATTGGTGGGACTCCAACCGAGTAACACAGCATTGGTGTACTGCACCCGATTGGGGGAAATCGTGTTGGTACGATTTTGGTGACGATCCCAGATGACTGCGTAATCTGAGGCATCGGACGTGCTGAACATCCCTTCAAACTGTCGGGCTAAAATGCGATCGCTACTTTGTGACCAGGAGACAGGAATCAAAATTGCGATCGTCCCTGGCATATCTCCCTCTTCAGTCGTGTCTAGGGGATTATCTGCCAGGGGTGAAGCCGCAGTAATGGTATGTAAGTCTCCCGTGTGCAAGTTTTCCAGAAACATGACGCTACTTACACGGCTGCGATACAGTTCCGGTTGCGACTGCATCTTAATTCGGCTGTAAGCTGCGTACTGACCATCAGGAGAAATTAAAGACTCAGAACGGTAGTAGCGCGAACCAGAACTTGCACTAGCACTAAGTTCAGCATGGGTCGCCATCACCCAATTCCAGGGAATGGGATGAGGACTATCAAGCGGATCGATCTGCACTGAGGGTTGATTCATATCGGGGACAGCTTCAGGCACTTCAAGGGACGATGGGGAAGATGGCACCGTTGACGAAGTTGCGTCCATAGATGACAAGCTCGTTGATTCACCGTGAACTGACGAGCTAGAAGCTATGAGCGTTGCAGCGACAAGAAGGAGTAAGTAGGCTTGGGTAGCATACCATCCTGAGAAGAATCTTCGTTTGAACATTGATTGGCTGGCGGTGAGGTTGCTAGACGGCATTCCTTGTGTGAGGAGCAACGCTCAAGAAAGTAGATTCCTTATGTTATGTATAACAAGTTAAGAATCCTTCAACTTACTCTTTTACGAAAATTATCAAGTCAGTTGAAGCTCACTGATGCTAGTCTTCAGTCAATCAAGGGTTCAGTTTCTGACGATCCCATCTCAAAATCTTGGATCGGCTGTACTCAGTTATCTTTATTATCTTTCTATTGTCTGGATGAAATTCAGGAAAAGCGGTGACCCAATCTGCACGCACAACCCCCAATCCCTCCTCTGGCAAGCCAAAAAGTAGACCTCCTTGGATACTCGTTTTAATTTTCCGGCTGCTACTCCTGGGTGTAGGGAGTGGACTCGCGATTATTTTGGGCATTTTGATTGCGAACTTCTACCCCCACCCAAATCCCAGTAAGCCTTTAATACTCAGGCTGCCAGAACGTTTTAGCAATGAAGCTCCTGTTGACTCAACCCTAGTCAATGCCCCCCCTGGTGAGACAAGTAGCTCGCTCCCGCCCCTGACGCCCGTACAACGACAGCAGTTGCAAACCGAACTCAACCAGTTACAGTCGCGATTAAAGGCATTAAGCGATCGCACCACCACCTTAGAAAACCAACTTGACACCAATCGCCAAGAAGCCACCAATCGCTCCATCGAGGAACGGCTGCAAAGCGTTTCCCTACAGTTGCAAGGCCTTACCACAACTAGCAACAACAATCCCAGCGCTACTAACACAACCTCTGAGTCCGACACCGTCCTCAAAGTAACGCTTCCTAACGACGTTTTATTTAAAGAAAACAGCGTTTTACGCCCCGAAGCTGGCTTGATTTTAGACAAAATCGTCGCCGACATCCGCAACGTTGAAAACAGCACCATCCGGATTGCTGCCCATACTGATAGCGAAGACCCTCAAAATAGCCGAGAATTGTCCTTTCGCCGTGCCAAAGCGGTTGAACAGTACTTAGCCCGCGCCTTAGGTCAAGGATACCGCTGGGTCGTCATTGGCTACGGTCAAACTCGTCCTATCGTTCCCAACGACACCAGCGCCAACCAACAACGTAACCGCCGCATCGAAATTGCAGTTGCCAATTAATCATTGCTAATGGAACATGGTTCATAAATTAAACCCTTGTTTGCGATGAACATCTTCCCGATCGCTAATCCCTAATCGCCAGTTCGCCAATCACGATGAAAGTAATCTTCTTTGGCACCCCGCAATTTGCCGTGCCGACCTTGGAACGCTTGTTAGAGCATCCAGATATGGACGTTCTCGGCATTGTTACCCAACCGGATAAGCGTCGAGGACGCGGAAACAAGCTCACTCCCTCCCCAGTAAAAGGCATTGCCCTAGCGCATCAACTCCCTATTTGGCAGCCACGACGGATAAAAAAAGATCCCCAAACCATTGCTCAACTGCAACAAGCCAAAGCAGATGTCTTCGTTGTCGTCGCCTATGGACAAATCCTCTCTCAAGAGATTCTCGATATCCCACCATTCGGATGCATCAATGTCCACGGCTCAATTTTGCCCAAGTATCGAGGCGCTGCCCCAATTCAGTGGTGTCTCTACAACGGCGAGACCCAAACAGGCATCACGACAATGCGGATGGATGCGGGGATGGATACAGGAGCAATGCTGCTCAAAGCCTATACACCAATAAATTTGTTGGATAATGCTCATGATTTAGCGCAAAGGCTGACAACCTTGGGAGCTGACTTGTTAATCGATACTCTCTTGAAGTTAGAGCGCCAGGATATTCAACCAATTCCGCAAGCTGATACCGCAGCCACCTACGCACCGTTGATTAACAAGCCAGATTATTGTCTCGATTGGTCGCGCTCCGCTCTGGAGTTACACAATCAGGTGAGAGGATTTTTCCCCAACTGTGTCACCTCCTTTCGAGGTCAAACGCTCAAAGTCATTGCAACAGCCCCTCTCGTAGGCTCCCCTTATTGGTCGCAGTTACCCCAAGACTTGCAAAGCCTGGAGCCTGAGGTTGCCTCTGTGTCTGATAGTTCGGCAAGCCCAGCAACAGTGGTCAGCCTGGCTAAAGGGATAGGCCCGATTGTGCAAACGGGAGAAGGGCTGTTGCTCTTACGCGAGGTACAGCTAGCAGGTAAACGAGTTCAAAATGGTTGGGATTTTGTGAATGGGATGCGCGTAGCTGTAGGAGAGACATTGGAGAGTATTGAGTATTGAACCTCAGCAATTAGCGAATCACCAACCCCTGATCGAGATTTCCCTGAAAACTCAAGACTCATCAACTGAGATTTGTTCATATAGCCGACATTCAGCACAGGGCCCTTCTGGATTCACGGCACAGCGAAGGATTTCTGAACGAGCATTAAATCGACAACTAGCATCTCCAATAACCCAGCGCCCTTCGATTATGCTTTTTTCCGTTGGTTGTTGAGCAGACTGCACGTATAGAGCAATTTTTTGTAATCGGTAACGTCCTGACTTTAATTGATAACGGTGGCGACGCTCTAAAACGGCATAAGTTTGACCCTTCAGTTCTAGATAGTGACCGGGTTGAGGAGTCCAATCAAGTTGGACTTTGCCGAGGGTCTGACGCGGATGCGTCAAAATCACCTCTGTCGGTAAAGAGTCTGGCTCCATAACTGACTTCAATGTAATGCTGACTACCTTTGGATGGTATCGCACTCATAGCCTGACACTCTTTTACTTCATCTTCAAGAGAGATTTTTCTTTAGTCAGCGAGTAGTTGAGTCCTGGCTAGGGGTGCCGGGGTGCCGGGGTGCCGGGGTGCCGGGGAGCAGGCTTCGACGTAAGCTCAGCCGAACGGGGTGCAGGGGTGCAGGGGTGCAGGGGTGCAGGGGTGCAGAGGAGAATGTTTTACCTCTTACCCTTCATACTTCATATTTCATACTTCATACTTTCTTCCCTACTCAGGACTCAGGACTCAGAACTCCGTTCTTCCTCGCTCTCCCAAGTCGAGACAGAGCGCAAGACGGCGGGTATTTCTGGTTGGGAAAGGGGAAACTCTAGTATTGTCTCGCTGAGTCCCAGATAGCCAGATTCAGCAAAAGCCAGTAGCATTCGCGTCATGGCTAGCCATACTTCTTTTTCGTATTCCCAATCCCGATAACGGGGAGCTTGACCTGCAATAGAGCGCAATGCCCAAAAGTAACTATTTCGGACTACAGAGCCGCCTTTTTTAAACTCTGGTACGTCTTGGTTATTGAGGAAAATAACGTCGTTCTCGATTCTGGCTCTCATCCCATCCCATCTTCACTCTTAAGCCTTTCTATCCAATTGTGACATGCTCCTAGAAGGCTGATTCAGGATGAAAGGGCGAAGTATCCGGATATAAAAATGTTGAATTTAACTGCCAAATTGACCGCCCGAAGGTTTTGCGTCCCTACAGCATCTTTTGACTTGGGGGTAAAGCATAGCTGAATGTAACTGACTTGAATGGAGAATCGTTGTTGATGGCAAGCCTGAGCAAGGTTTGCCACATGCAGGTTGACTAATTCTTTAGGGAGAAGTTGTTAATCTGGAATCAACACACACAATGGGATACTCCAAGGGCACAGCAATGAGTAGCCAGGAAACCAAAGCGATCGCTCGTGAATTTAAAACGCAACTCAAGATTTTAGGCGGATTTGTTGCAGTCTTTTGGATTTTGGAAATTATTGATATTGTAGTGCTTCAGCGATCGCTGGACATATTTGGTATCATCCCTCGCAACGTTATTGGGTTACGGGGTATCCTGTTTGCTCCGTTTCTCCATGCCAGTTTTGCTCACCTAATCGCTAATACTGTTCCCTTTGTCACTCTCGGCTGGCTTGTCATGCTGCGAGAAACCAAGGACTTTTTTATCGTGACGATCATCTCAGCCATTGTTGGAGGGCTGGGTGTTTGGCTATTTGGCGCAAGTGGCGTCCATATTGGCGTAAGTGGGGTGGTTTTTGGTTACTTGGGTTTTCTCCTCCTACGCGGCTATTTTGAGCGTAATTTCTCCTCCATTTTGCTTTCTCTTGTGGTAGGCGTATTCTACGGAGGGCTAATCTGGGGAGTCTTACCGTTACAGCGAGGGATTTCCTGGGAAGGGCATTTGTGTGGCTTCCTCGGCGGTGTCCTAGCCGCACGCCTTTTGTCGCGACCTAAGCGTCAGTTGTAAGCTTTCATAACGCTCCATTGTCAGCCTTTGAGATGTGGAGAGTCAGTCAATAGTTCATCAAATTAAAAATGCCAAAAAAGCAGAAGTTTCCCCATTTGGTTGGTTCAAAATGGACAGCCCAGCAAAAAACATGGGGATGGCGACACTTTCAAGCGGTTAATCGCAAGAATGAGGGGAAATGGGTCTTTGCCGAAATGGTTGCTTCCTGCGATCCCAAGGTTCGGTTCTGGCTTAATGCCAATCAGCTCAAAGATGGGGCGTTGTGGCAAGCAGGCTGGCAAACTTTAGAAGAAATGGCACAAAACGAAGGTGTTGCCCAGATTCAGTATGAGGAGTGAAGTATGAAAGATGAAGGGTGAAGTATGAAGGATGAATGAGATTATTGGTTCTCCTCATCTCCCGTTCGGCTGAGCGTTCGACTGAGCGCTCACGCCGAAGTCTCACGTCGAAGCCTGCTCCCCCACTCCCCCGCTCCCCATCTCCCCTACTTAGGACTCACAGACTCACCGACTCAGGACTAACAAATGCCTCGTTTAGCTACGCAAATTGAAGCAATTCTTTATCTCAAAGGTCAGCCCCTCTCAATTCCGGCGATCGCTGAATATGGGGGGTGCAGTCGTGAAGAGGCTGAAGATGCCTTAATTGAACTAATGACAGATTATTCGCGTCGAGATAGTGCCCTGGAAGTTGTAGAGACACCTGCTGGCTATAGCTTACAACTGCGGGCAACATTTCAGGACTTGATGCAGAATTTACTGCCATCTGAATTGGGTATAGGTGCCTTACGGACATTAGCGGCGATCGCGCTTCATAACACCATCACCCAATCTGACTTAGTCAATCTGCGGGGAAGCGGTGCCTATCAGCATGTACAGGAACTTGTCACTCAGGGGTTTATCCGCCGACGCCGCCCGACTGAAGGGCGTTCCTACCTGTTACAAGTGACAGAAAAATTCCATCAACATTTTGAAATCGACCAACTTGTGCCACAAAAGTCTGAGTCTTGACCCCACACCAGCCAAGGCTTCCCAGCAACTAATTTTTATCGCAAATTTCTCTCTAAAGAAATAGAACTTATTTGTTCAGGTAGACGCGGGCTTTGAGCGCAATCGTTTAGAGTAGAAACTAAGAAGTCAAACCTCAACAATTTTAATGGTGTTTAATTCTGACTTTCTCAGCTCCGACCCAGAAGAAGATCAATCTAATCAGCTTCTGAAATATCTTCAGCACCAGCCGCCAGAAGTTTTGGCGCGGGTTGCTAAATCAGCGAGTCCTGAGATTCAACAAATCATTTCTCAAAATGTTCAAGGACTGGTAGGGATGCTGCCCTCGGAGCATTTCAATGTGCAAATTACCACTGACCGGGAAAATCTAGCCGGGTTGCTAGCAAGCGCTATGATGACTGGCTATTTCTTGCGTCAAATGGAACAACGGATGCAATTAGAAGGCACGTTAGTAGACTCAGTATCCATGCATCGCCAGCCCCGTTCTGGTGAAAACTCTACTAGTTCTCCTAAACCAAAAGACCAGTAAACCTCTAACTTGCTCACCCCCTACCCAGCCGATTTAACCGATTGCGGGGGAAGCTTGTAGCTGCAATCAAGAGCTTCTGCCTAAATATTCTGGAGACCGGGAACTCCCTATAAAAAAGCCATGCTGGGATATGTCCAGTTCCTCTGAGTCAGGAAGCATCAACATGGGGACTTTGAGCCAGTTCCCCTATTTTTCAAGGGAGGCTAGGGGGAATCTCCATGATGCCAAGTCATCTCGTCTAAGTACGTAAACCGTAGATAAAAAAGCAGGGAATGTAGCGTTTCCCTGCTTTTAATGTGAGGTGGGTGCCTTAAGACGCCCGATAGGTGCTAGCAGCGTCAACGCCGCCCTCACAGAATAACACCATGAAGTTAAGGTTTAAGACGACCGGAGAGCGGGATTTTAGGCTGTCTTGGTTAATCTGTGTTCTTTAGCCGCCAGCCGCAAACGAAAGCATAATCAGCACCGAAAGCAACAGCCCTGGAACAAGTAATACTACCAACATCAACAAATCGTGGGCAGTCATAAACCTCTCATCTTTATTAGCTATATTCTTACGCTACCTCGCTACATCAACAGACGCACACAAAATGAATAATTTCTTTTATATTCTTGTTCCGGCTATAAGAGAGGTTGTCAGATCTCTATGACGTCATTCAGTTGCATGTAGGGTTGAAGATAGCGAGGGAACGACTCTCCAGGACGCCCCTGCCACTCCCAGTGCAGGTTTATAGAATCCATTTGATATCTATGAGGATGCTGGATTAAACTCAAGCAAAAATAGCATACTCCAGCAACCTGAGCGACGCAGAATGGAAAATTATTGAGCCAACATTCTTGATTTGCAAGTGCAACCGTTTGAACAGACGAAAACTATAACCGTAGAGAAGTTTCATGACCAGTTATCGCTTCCTGCTTAGACAACACAGTTGGCATATACTGAGCTCGTATAACTATTATCCCTGTAGAGAATCTAAAAATATATGGAAAGATTTGGGCTATTCAGCTTGGGTAGCATATTATGCAGAAATAATCTACCTAAGTACTAAATTGGGGGCTTTATGTCGAATCGTTCTGCCTATTCATCCACTATGGGATCTTAGGCTGAAACTTTCTGTCCATTTATTTTCCATTTATTTATAGTTGAGCTGCCTGGTAGCTACTGTTAGTGCTTGGTAACCCTCTAGTGTAGCATGGCACCCCCCAGCCGCTGAGACCGCTTATCGGGCTGGGTGCAATATTTTCATTGATGCCTGTAAAGTAATATTTTAATATTTCGCGGATTTTTCACTCTATAACGTGGATAGAGAACAATAGAGAGTACACATTCAAATTAAATCAAGAGGTTAAAAATGAGTACGGAAAGAAATGAGTTGGTACTTGTCATCTCAGATAGTGAGGGCAACATCTACACCCTTACTCCAGAACTACTGGCTTTGGGTAAAGTCAATAGTGATGAACACAAAAACTTGGTAAGGGAATTAGTGTCATCAGAAGAATGTCAACAAGTTCAAACTATTGCTGATGCATTTCCCCAATACAGAGTAGAAGGTGCTTTTGAGAGAAGTTTAGATCCAGATATCCGTCGGGAATATGCTGAGCCACAAATGGTTGTGGTGGTAAATTCCGTAGCGAATCCGTAAGAATCGTTCTTTAAGTCTTGTATGAGAATGGAAAATTATGCTCAGCAAACATCCTCGGTTTGTGAATTGGCACTACACATACAATTGCAACTTCAATTGTGATCACTGCTATAGTCGTTCACCTAGCTATCCAGAAGACCTATCTGTTGTTGACTATCAGTTGATTGTTGAGAAGCTGATTGATGCACAAATATTTAAAGTTGCCTTTGGAGGTGGAGAGCCATTAACTCGTGCCGATCTTGTACACACTGTAAAGCGACTCAGTGAGGCAGGCATTTTTACGCATATAACTACTAACGGTTGGCTAGTGGATACTGCTATGGCTGAAAAACTTAAAGAGGCTGGATTAGGTACCCTCTCATTCAGTATCGATAGCCCTTTTCTTAAGTACCACGATGAATTGCGAAATAAATCAGGGAGTTACTCACGAGTGCTTGAAGGTATTAGATCTGCAAATCGTGTTGGTCTTAAAGTTCATTTTTCTACTACGATCACAGTCGAGAATCATGAATACATCTCAGAATTTGTGAGTTTAGCAGAACAAGAACTGATTTCCGAAATAAATTTCAAGCTATTTCGGGCTGCTGGTAACGGATTAGTGCTTAAAGATAGATTCTCTATCAAGCAAGATGTTTTAGAAGATTTAATTGCTCGTGTAGATGATTCGAGGAAAAAAAGTAAAGTCAAAATCTCAATGTATGGGTCGGAAAGCGGAGAAAATTGTAGCTGCGGCAATACAACTTTAACATTACGCCCCAATGGAGATCTAGTTATCTGCCCCTACAGTGGAGATTCTATTGGGAATATTTTAAAGCAGACGTTATCAGAAGTTTGGCTAAATTCTTCTGAACTATCTGAGAGACGTAGAGAACCTAATAAATGCTTTGGAAAAGAAGATAATCAATGGCCCATTAATTCTGATAGGGAGAAGATGCCATTAAAGCCTTACACTGAAAAGCTGATGCAAAAACAAGTAGCTAAGGGAATCGTCCATGCAAACAAAGCCTGAACTCAAACAGTGTATTAGAAAAGTTAAACCTGTCTTATGCCATCGCCACTATAAGTTGGAATCATATCCTGATATACCATCAGCACTAGTTGATCCTAATTTCAATACCTTAGCTAGTAAGGATGTTGTTTTAGCTTTGAGCCACAAGGGACAAGAATTTGAATTAACAATGGTTGCAGCTTTTATTTGGGATCTCTTAGATTTAGATACTGAACCGGATGTGCCGATAATTGCAGACAATGTCTATACACGCTTTAAAGTTGATCGCATGACAGCTATACGTGATACGAAGTTGTTTCTAGATTTGTTGGAATCTCATGGACTGATAGAGATTAGCAAATAGTGAAAATGGAATTCTTTTTGTTGTTTTTGTTAAGAAATGATTCAAAGATTCAACCCTAAAGCGTTGGCAAAACATTCCTCTGAGTTTTCTATTCGTGGGTTTGTTATTATACGAAACCTGCTTACACCTGAAGAAGTCAATATTTTTTCTGAAGAGTGCGATCGATTGCTGAATATACCAGAGCTTATTCATGAAGATAACTGGAGATCTTGGTTTAGAAAGACTACTACTGGTGAAAAACTTTTTGAGAAGCTTGATCCGGCAATAGATATTTCACCTCTAATTCGCAAGCTTACCTGTAGCAAGAACATAATCTCGATTGTAAGTGAAATTCTAAAAGATGAGGTTTTATTGTTCAAAGATAAACTAATATTTAAACCACCTAGGCAAAATGGTTATTCTCTTCATCAAGATTACGCTTGGTGGCAAGAGTTCAATGCAGATGATCTATGTTCTGTCCTAATCTCATTAGACTATTCTGATATAAGCAACGGTGGGGTTGAGTTTTTTCCTGAATGCCATAAACAACTTCTAACTCCGATAGGAGAGGAAAGGAGCATTTTCTCATGGGAATTCTCACAACTGAGGATAAGTCAAGGTGAGTTAATCGCTCTACATCCCGGCGATGCTGTCGTATTTCACAGCCTTTGTCCTCATAGAAGTGGTGAAAATCAATCATTGAGTCAGCGACGACATATTTATCTAACATATTCTGCTGCCCGTATTGGAGATCAGTATCAACAACAACAGAAGATGTATAGGGAAAGTTTGAAAAATCGCACAAGTATGAGTGAGAAGGAGGTCGCCCAAAAATTCTTTAGGTAAGAGCTTGCGTAAGGTCAGCGATGTAAATCTGTGTTTCACCTCGCAGCATCTATATCGGCTTAGACCACGTGTGTCGAGGTTGGAGTACTACTTTATGAATAATCTGATGGCTCAACTGAATCAGTTGTTCTAAGGTGTCTTCAGAGCAAGAATCAGCAATCTGTGATTGAAATAGTTCTCTGAGTTCCTTTGTTGGAATATGCTCTGTGACATTTGTTGAATCTAACAAAGATGTAGAACTCGAAGAACTATCTAGGGATTGCACAATCTCTGCTTGGTCAGGCTAATGCTCAAGAGGCTTACAGCCCCTTTCTGAGCAGAGTCAGCCCACAAAAGCAGGGGGAGGAACCTGTACTACCTTTAACGGCAACTGGGTATGAGAAGACTGCTCTCCGCAAATACCTCTGGCTGTCTATAGTTGTAGAAAGCGAATTTAAAACAGGAGACTAGTATGTTTGGTTTAGGATTACCGGAACTCGGTGTTGTTACGGTTATTGCTCTTTTGGTTTTTGGGCCTAAGAAAATTCCCGAAATGGGCAGGGCGTTGGGTAAGACCTTACGTGGCTTTAAGGAGGAAATGAACAACCCCACCTCGGATGCCGATGACTTGGAACCAGAGCAGCCCACAACTAACGATTAAAGCTTCATCTCTGGGATGAAAGTCTCTTGTTATTCACCAACTCAAGACTTGCGGCTAATTGCGCCTTAATGCTGCCTCAGTCTACTTAACGCTCAAGCTTTGAAGAAATCTTGGCGATCGCTTTAGCGACTTCTGTTATGGTGCTACCGTTGCTTTGGGTGAGGCGATCGCATTGTGAGAGCTACTGCATCACCCAAACAGGCTTTTTATTGTTCAAGAGAACTAGGCTGTGACTCGTTTAGTGGTAATAACGACTTCCAGCCCTTCCGCACAACAATACGCAAAATAAACACCAGTAAAACCGCCACCAAAACGGCTGCAAAAACAGGCACAACGATCGCGAGAATCGATAACGTAATGGAGGAGCCTGCTTCAATCGTAGAAACAAGGGCATTGCCAATGCCACCCGTGAGAGCCGTTGAAGAGAGACGGGTAATTCCCGTAAAGGCTTGTACGATTCCCGCCGAACCACCGCCAGCGAATACCGCCACTGTCCAATGCACTAGAGGATCGCTATCGGGAAGCAACGCCTTGGCGATCAATGTACCAACAGCGATCGCTGTTGGTGTCGAAACTGCATCCAGTATGTTATCAATCCAGGGAATGTAATAAGCGCCGATTTCCACAGCCGTTGCTATAGCAAATGCTATCAGTGCTGGATAAGTCCCGATCCAGTCAAAGTCCGACGACAGTGGTAGATGTCCATACATTGCCGCAATACTCATCACCAGTGGCGGCACAAATATCCGAAAACCACAAGCGGCACTCAGCCCAATACCAATACAAATGCTTAATAATATATCCATCTTAATATTTCAGCCTAAATCCTATATTCTCTGCCTATAAAAACATGATCGAGCCAAAGACTATCTATCGACCTCTGTCAGACGGAACAACCTGGAAACCGCTCTGTAAAATCTTTTTGCGTCTTTATGGCTCGTTTAATTTAGTTCTTTCACCTTCTTAAAAAGCTGTTAGGTTCTGCTGCTTTTAACGCAGAAAAAATTTTAGATTTTAGTACAATTTGCTAGTTAAGAAGTTAATAATTGTCGGTATTTGGATATTTTGTTTGCCAATATTTAGCCGAGGGCGATCGCGTCCAGCGCAAAAACTGAGGATCTCCCAATTCTAAAAACCCGCTGGGCGTAGGTGGCTCAACATTTAACGCTGCCATCACTTGTTTCCCCAAGGCTCGTCCAAGTAACGGCGGTACAGAATTACCAACTTGCCGGAATCCGTGCCACTTGGTGACGTGAAAGCGGAACCAATCCGGGAAAGAATGTAAGCGTGCTGCCTCGCGGACAGAAATTACTCTGGGGTATTGGGGATGAATCGGACGGGGTGAGGTGTGGCTACCGCGATTTATACCTGTTCCGGCGCGTAGGGTGTGGCAGCATTTATCCCAATCTAGCCGTCGCAGGCGACTGATGGGGTCTAACTGTCCGGGGTGCATGATTGCAAAGCGCTCAATTGAGGTGATCCTGTGGGTGGTTCGCATTGCGCCTGTGATAATTTGCTGATTCCACTGGCGGCGATAGGCAAGGTTGTCATCATCTGCTTCTAGCGATCGCAGTTTTTTTACGTAACGGCTAGCTGTTGCCTGCATGTGCCGGAGTTGGGAGTCGGTGAGTGGCAGGGAATCGGTCTTTAATAGTTCCGGAAAATCATCTAAATTGGGTAAATCCGCGATCGCCTCCTTCACTGTTACCCGTCCAGACTCCACCGCCTGTGGATAAACCAACGGCGTTTCCCCCATCCTACTGCCCAGCAAAAACAGCCGTCGTCGATTCTGCGGCACACCAAAATCCGCTGCATTTAAAACCTTTACAGGTTCAGTAATGTTATACCCGGCTGATTGAAACTCACAAATTAGCTGCTTCAGAATTGGGAGGTGCGTTTTCTGACCTAAGCCGGGAACATTCTCCATCACAAAATAACGGGGTTGCAGTTCCTTTACCAAACGGCAGAACTCAAACACCAACTCGTTTCGGGCATCATCAGGCTGACGCTTGCCCATGATTGAAAAACCTTGACAGGGAGGTCCACCAATTACTAAATCAATCCTGTCATCGCCACTCCCACCCCACCCTACCCTTATCCATTCCCTCGCTGCCTTCCGGATTGCCTCCACCGACAAGGTAGTGATGTCTGCACAGCACACTTCAGTATCGGCAAAATTGAAGGCATAGGCAGCCGCATGAACTGGGTCTTCTTCCACCGCTACCGCTACATCAAACCCCGCCTGTTCGATTCCCAAGGAAAAGCCCCCTACCCCGGCAAATAAATCAATCGCCACTGGACGACGTTGGTTGTCTTGTCTTTTTCCCAGCCTCCCGCCATGAGTAGAACAGGGAGCAACCGTTGTCAGGGTGTCGCCATCCAACAAGCCAACCCCAGGTAGTGGTTCGTTGTAGTAGGAATCAGTATTAATCTTCTGTCTCCTCAGGGGTGTAATGATAGGTACGGCGGCAAAGGTTGTTGGTTATTAGATAGATAGAACGCTTCAGATGTCTGTTGAGCAAGACTTACAAGAGTTTCCTAAAAATCAAAAACTTCCCCTCAGATTCTTGACGCAATTGTAGTATTTATGTAGTATAAAAGCGTCAGGGTTAATCAAAGTTGCAAATCTCTACTGTGAATTCAGAGTGAACTTAAACAGAGAGAGAGCGGCTCAAGTTAGCTCTTTGTTTTGTCATGGCTGTATCAGGTACGAACCTGATTTTCCTTCAGTTTCAAGGTCGTTATTATAATGTCACGGAGCGCCACTCTTGGTGTAGTGCTTTGCAAAACCTGATTCCTTGCTTCCCTGCCCTCAACAAAGATCAAGTCCCGCTGGTCGGCGAAGGCACTCGGAACATTCAACCCTATGATAAATCGCTCTGGCTTAGTCAAAATCAGCAAATATCTCAGCAAGCATTTGCGGCACTCGCCGGAGCGCATTGGTTTAAAACTGGCTCCTGGGGGTTGGGTTGCCGTCGATGACCTCCTCGCCGCCTGTACCAAATACAACTTTCCCCTGACTCATGACCAGCTGATGGAAGTCGTTGCGAAGAATGACAAACAGCGCTTTTCCTTCGACACCACAGGTACCCTGATCCGTGCCAATCAAGGGCATAGCGTCGAGGTGGATTTACAACTAGAGCCTGTAGTTCCTTTCCCCGTGCTGTATCACGGCACAGGTCACGGGGCAGTTGAGGCAATTCTCAAACAAGGGCTGTGTAAGATGTCGCGGCACCACGTTCACCTCAGTAGCGATATGGCAACCGCCCGGAAAGTGGGAGCAAGACATGGGCATCCGGTGGTGCTAGCGGTAGATGCCGCCCTCATGCACGAAGAGGATTACACCTTCTACTGTTCAGAAAACGGTGTCTGGCTAGTGGATGAGGTGCCACCAAAATACTTGTCCGTAGTGTGAAGGGGAAGAAGGCTGGGGAAGGCGATCGCTTCTTGCCCTAAACGGCTCAAATGCCTGTCCTGGCGTGGTTTCCTCATCCCTTCAAAACAAGCTTAATCACAGATAGCACATAAATAGCGCCAGCATATCAGGAGTATACCAGAAAAAAAACATGACTTCAAACTATTACGAAAACGGCTATGGAAGTAATAATTCTGCACGCAACAATACCCAGAACAAAGGGCTACTTGGAGCTGGATGGCGACCTTTATCTCGGCAGCTTGATTGGGAATTTTTCTGCCATCTTGCTATCAACGACACCCAAGAATTGATGCAGAAAACTCTCGACATCACTAGCGATCTTGCTGATACTCTCGGTCGAAATCACTATGCGTGGTGGGCAAACTTATTGAGCGTTTTCTCTGGAAACACCCGCTACGAACTAGATGAGTTTTGGGCGTATATTACTCCTGATTCTCCGTTCCCCGATCATCGCTACGGAGATATTTTGGAGGTACAAACACCTGTTACGCAATTAGTCAGTCGCCAGAATATCCCTATTGACTATGTTCTGACTCGATTTCAGGAAATTACAATTTTCAAAGTACTAGATTTATTAGGCAAACCCGATTTAATTAATCAGTACTATATGGAGCGTAGTTTCTATTACCCACGAGAACGTTTTTCAACGTGGGAACGTTTGGAAGTTGTTGGCACAGTTTATGCCCATTGGTCAGAACATCAAGTTTGGCTGCAAATTGATAATTTGCAGCAAGGACGGCGACGTTATAGTTTGATGGTTAAGGATATTGCACCACTAGTTAGCAAAGCGACCTACAACTTAGCCTTAATGCTCAGTGGGTATCAAAGCCGGGTGGGGCAAGTCAAGAGCCAATTTCCGATTCATTCGTTTCCAGCTAATATTCAAAGCTTTACAGATGCTGTACAACAGGCAATTTTTGAACAAGAGCAGTTGGCGGTATTAGTCAGCGGAGAACCCGGAACTGGAAAAACAGCATGGACGCAAGCGGTAGCCAAAGAAATTCTTGTACCCTTAGGTTACGTAATTTTTATCTTGGATCATGATGCCGTTGAAAATTTTGTTCCTCCCAGTTATCTAGAGCGAGTTTGCCTGATCATTAATGAAGCAGATAATTTGGCACAAAACCGCGCGAGTCTCCCTGCCCAGCACAATAGTAAGACTGAGCATATCCTCAGCTTGCTAGATGGAACGTTGCATCAAAGCATAGTTGATGCAGAGACTCAAGCGCGGCAGAAGTTGGTGGTGTTGATGACTTGCAATACTACTGAACGATTAGATCCAGCCATCCTCCGCAAAGGAAGAGTTGATTTGATGTGTGAATTTACTCACCAATTTGTTTGAAGATATCGCAATCCTCAATGATTCGTGAAGGCGAGATCCGCGACTTCTTTAAGAAGTTAGAGATCTGATCTGTAGCAATATATTCGGAGTGAAGCTAGATACTCAATCCTGACAATTTTTAAAGCTTCACTCCGCGAGTAGAGCAATCCAACAACTCCATCGGGTGCTTAATTGCCACCTCCTTGCCTTGTAGCCGCAAATGCTTAGTAATTTGCAGAGTACAACCTGGATTTGCAGAGGCGATTAACTGCGCCCCAGTACCAAGGAGATTATCAACTTTTTGCTGCCCTAACTCATCGGCTACTTCTGGTTGCAGCATGTTGTAAACCCCTGCACTACCACAACATAATGCGGCATCAATGGGTTCTCGTAGCTTAACGTTGGGAATCTGCCGCAAGAGTTGGCGCGGTTGCACGCTGATTTTTTGTCCGTGCAAGAGGTGACAGGCATCTTGATAAACCAGTGTTAGGGGTTCATCAGTCAGGGGTGAAAGCTTCGCCGTCAGTCCTACCTCCGCCAAAAACTCTTGGGCATCTTTAACTTTGGCGGCAAAGTCTTGGGCTTTTTCCCGATACTCTGGGTCATCTGCCAAAATATGACCGTATTCTTTTAGAGTGTGACCGCAACCTGCGGCATTGATAATCACCGCATCAACTCCTGTGCCCTCAAAGCTATCAATCATCTGTCTGGCTAAGGCTTGGGCTTGTTCGTGTTGCCCTTGGTGTTCTGGCAGTGCCGCACAGCAGCCTTGCGTTCGGGGAATGACGACTTGGCAACCGTTGGCAGTCAGTACCCGCACAGTGGCTTCATTGATTCCAGAGAAAAATAATCGCTGCACACAGCCTAAAATCACACCCACCCGATAGCGCTGTTTACCTTCGGCGGGAATGATTTCGGGGAGTTTTTCCTGGAAGGTATCGAGAGTGAGTGTCGGTAGATTCCCCTCCATACCTGCCAAGCGGGGAGAGAGGCGTTTTAGTAAACCCGTAGCGCGGACGAGTTTCTGCATCCCAAGTTTTTGGTAGAACAGCAAGGGGACTAGCAGCACTCGCAGGCGGTTAGGGTAGGGAAATAGAGAAAATATCAGTTGTCGGTAAAGCCGATCGGGTAAGCTGCGGCGATGGTTGCGCTCAACTTGCGGACGAGTGGCGGCAATTAGCTTGTCGTACTGTACCCCGGAAGGGCAGGCGGTGACGCAGGCAAGACACCCCAAGCAGGTGTCAAAGTGTTCCACAGTGGCATCAGATAGGGGAATTTTTCCTTCATTTACCGCGTCCATTAAGTAGATACGACCTCTGGGAGAATCGGTTTCTTTGCCAATGACACGGTAACTCGGACAGGTGGCAAGACAAAAGCCACAATGGACGCAAGTGTCGATGAGATTGGGATTGGGGGGAGAATCTGCGTCAAAGGTGGGGAAGGGGAATGAGTCTTTTCCCTCAAGGGCATGATTTTGAGGAGGAACAGAATTAGGCGTGGGAGGAGAAGTCTGCATATTAATCGAAAGTTTTTTAATGGGTCTTTAGTGTTTTTTAGATACCGCCTACAAAGCGGTGAGAACTTAAAAGGGATTTCGGATCAAATTTTTGTTTAATACCCCGCATCAGTTCTAAGGCGTTGCCGCTGTATCCCCAGACATCTAATTGTTCCTTTAAGGAGATGGGAGCTTCCAAAACCGTGAGAAAACCGTTATGTTCTTGACAAATTTGTCGCATTTGTAAAATCGTGTCGGCACTAACTGTTGGCTCAAGCCGCAATAGCCCTAATCCACTCCCGGCGTGAATTAAACCGATTGTCGGCCCAGATGTGAGAGCTTCTAGCTGGGTGAGAGTAGTAGTCGCGGCAGTCAGGGATACTCCTATTTTGCAAATAATTGCGGGTTTATGGGAGGCGGCGAAGATTGGTTCGGGTAATCGTTGCCATAGATGAGCGTCATCTTCTAAGTAGAGATTGCCTTGCAAGCCTAGTTGCGTTCCCATTTCCAGGGTTTGGGCGGCTTGTTGTTTGACGCTGTCTGTAATGCTTTGAAAACGCACGCATAAACCCATCCCTTCCCCAATACCGAGCTGGGCGACAACGGCGGGAGAGAGTAAATCGGCGGCGTGGGGGGTCAGGGAAGAAGCAAGGAGGGTTTTGGTGATACTGGCGATCGCTTCTACTCTTCCTGTTAGTACAACGGTTCCTGAGGCTTCTGGGATGGGGTAAACCCGCAGGGTGACTTCTGTTAGTATCCCCAGGCTGCCATAGGAACCGGTAAACAACTTCATTAAGTCGTAACCCGCTACATTTTTGACAACCCTACCCCCGGCTTTGGCAATTTGCCCATCAGCACGGACAAAAGTAATTCCTAATAATAAGTCCCGCACCCCACCATAGCGGTGACGCAATGAACCCGTATCTGCTGTGGCAATGATGCCGCCAATCGTCGCCTCTTGGGGATAGGCTGGATCGAGGGGGAGAAACTGACCGGTCGGGGCGAGAGTGGCTTGCAAATCGCTGAATTTCACTCCGGCTTCCACGGTAACGGTTAGATCTCCAACCGCATGGTCAACAATTTGGTTGAGGCGTTGGGTGCTGATCGCCAGCTGAATATTTTTTCCGATTCCGCCCCAATTTAGCTTACTACCACTGCCATAGGGGAGGATACCCCACCCATGGCGATCGCTGTGGGTGATAATATCGGCAAGTTCAGCAACAGTACAGGGGTAGGCGATGCCGCTAAGAGAGGGATTAGTTCCCAACGCTTGAGTAATTGGCGATCGCGTTTCGGCACTAAGATCCCACAAGCAGAATCCCCCCTCACCGAGTAGAGGTGCGAGAATGGGCGCGATCGCATCCGTTGATTTTGCTCCTGAATCTGAACTAATACCTATGTTATTCAGCATAAATTTTTGTAAAAAAACTAATAAACTCGCAAGAATGCCGAGGTTAAGCGTAATTAACCCGTCTAATCTAGGATCGTAGACTATCACTTCTGCGCTGTGGCGCTGAGGGCAGATAGTGCGGCAAATTTTATACGGTCATTTGGGCTGGGAGTAACGTGATGGCTCGTCGAAAAAAGGTTCTTCTCCGGGAGCAAGTCCTGGAGCGAGAAGATTTGCTTAACCGCATTTCTACTAAAATCCGCTGCTCTTTGGAGCTGCAAGAGATTTTGACGACCACTGTACAAGAAATCCGTGCCTTTTTAGGGGTAGATCGCGTCAAAATCTACCAATTTGCTGCTGATGACAGTGGCGAAGTGATTGCTGAATCTATTCGGGACAATCGCCTTCCCTCTTTGCTAGGGCTGCGGTTTCCCGCTGAAGATATTCCAACCCATGCTCGCGAACTCTTTATCAAAGCCCGTCAACGAGTGATTGTTGATGTGCTTTCACAACAACAAATTCAAGAGCACTTAGATTGCCCAGTCACGGGGAAAAGGCTAGTTCATCAAGACATTCGCTATGCTCCTGTCGATCCTTGCCATATTGAATACTTGACGACAATGGGGGTGCGTTCTTCACTGAGCGTGCCAATTCTGCATCAAAACAATCTGTGGGGATTGTTAGTCTGTCATCATGGGGCGCGACAACGATTTAGCGAGCGAGACTTGCAAATTGTGCAATTGCTCGTGGATCAATTATCGATTGCGATCGCCCAATCCAATCTGCTCCAACGTGCCAGACAACAAGCTCACCATGAAGCCACCCTTAACCAAATCAGCAGCTTACTCCACTCTCCGCTCAACGTCGGAGCCATTCGTCAGAGCGTTCTAGAAGACACAGTCAAAGCTCTCAAAGGCTCTGGCGGACGCCTATACATTACACCAGAACCCACCCATCAAGCCTCTCGCCTTTATACCTGCGGCGAACAGCCAACAATCCCCTGGATTGAAGAAGATCCGTTATGGAAACAAATAATTATTAACTTAGACGCTGCAGCTATAGCGGATAATGGCGTTGCCGGGCATTCCAGTACAGCACATTGGCATACCTGGGAGTTAGCGCGGGAGCACCCGATGCCTATCTTCCAGGAATATAATCTTCCCCAAAAATCGGCGACACTACCTCTCGGCTTGTCACACTATAGCTCTTTGGTAGCAAGCAGCGAGCAGGAACCCCATAACAACTACTTAGTGCCGCAACTCTATAGCATTGACGATCTTTACAAAGAGCCAAAATTACAAAGCTTAATTTCAGGTTTTGAGACAACAGCGATCCGCTCAATGCTTGTCGTCCCTCTGCACTACCATCAGCAGTGCGTAGGGTGCCTAACGATCTTTCGCGATGAGATAGAAACAGAAACTTTGTGGGCGGGGCGTGTCGATCGAGATCAACGCAACTACCGTCCCCGCGCCTCTTTCAACGCGTGGAGAGAAATCATCAAAGGTCAATCCCTACCCTGGACAGTTGAAGACATCAAACTCGCCCAAGTGCTAGGCATTCACCTTTATATGGCGATTATGCAACGGCGGGTTGAAGACACAATTCGCCATCAAGCTTCCCATGACCGATTGACAGGTTTATCCAATCGGTTACTCTTTGACGATCATCTCTCTCTCGCCCTAGCTCAAATGCACCAGCAAAGAGAAATGCTGGCGGTGCTATTTCTGGATTTGGATGGCTTTAAGACGATCAACGATACCCTGGGTCATGCGGTGGGCGACCAACTGTTGCAAAGTGTGGCGCAGCGCTTGCAGGAAGGTTTGCGACAGACCGACACCATCGCTCGTTGGGGTGGAGATGAATTTACAATTTTACTCTCACCGATTAACAGTACAGATGAAGTGGAAACGACGGCAAGAACAATTCTCGATACTCTCAATACACCATTGGTGCTTGATAACCAAGAATTGTATATCAAAGCGAGTCTGGGGATTGCTCTTGCTCCCCTGGATGGGAAAGACGCTGACACGCTGTTGAAGAACGCCGATGCGGCGATGTACCGCGCCAAGCAAAAAGGGCGCAATAACTACCAGTTGTATACCCCAGCTATTGGGACAAAGGTACAGGAGCGCTTAGTTTTAGAAAACAATCTCTATAAAGCCTTAGAACGCGAAGAATTTCGGCTGTACTATCAGCCCCAAATCGATATTAAAACGGGTGAAATTGTGGGGATGGAAGCCTTGATTCGCTGGCAGTGCGGCGAGCGGGGGTTGATTGCACCTAACTTATTTATTCCCATGGCAGAAGAAATGGGGTTGATCGGTGCGATTGGTGAGTGGGTTCTCCAAACCGCTTGTACCCAAAATCGCATCTGGCGATCGCTTGGCTTACCTGCTTTGAGAGTCGGTGTTAATCTTTCTGCTTGTCAGTTCCAGCAAAAAAACTTAGTCCAAAGCATCGCTCAGGTTCTCAATTCTACCGGGCTTGATCCTCATTACCTAGAGCTGGAAATCACCGAAAGCATTGCCATGCAAGATGTTCCTTTAACCATTTCTGTTTTGCGATCGCTCCGGGAAATGGGCATTCAAATTGCCATGGATGATTTTGGTACGGGCTACTCTTCTTTGTCGTCCCTCAAACACTTCCCCCTCGACAAACTCAAAATCGATCGCTCCTTCGTTCAGGACTTACCAACAGATTCCCACGATGCAGCCATCATTACCGCTGTTGTCGCCCTAGGGCGGGGGTTAAATTTAGCCGTTGTCGCCGAAGGTGTGGAAACAAAAGAACAGTTAGCGTTTTTAAAGTCAGTGGGATGCGATCAGATGCAAGGCTACCTATTCAGCCGTCCCCTCAGTGAGGCTGACGCTACGCAGCTTTTTTTGCTGCGGCAAGCTTCCTAGAGGATGATTGATCTAGCTGTCTTAAAAATAGCAATGATCTGACTATTCTTTGGCGATCGGTATCCCTAACCAGTTACTTAATTCTTGCGCTAACCACTCTAGTTCTCCCGTTGTGAGATAGCCGTAAAATTGCTTTTCGCGACCTGGAACCAACGATTGCCCGATGCGATAGCTGATGATGTTGTTACCTGTGACACGGTCACGCTGTTGCGCCCAAATATTTAACTCTGGTGGTACCTCTGTGATGCCCGCTTCACCATCTGGACGATAGAGACGCTTAACGTAGGTCAATTTACAGAGGCTATTGCGACTTGCCCGAAAAAACCGTCGCTGTATTCCAAACGCTGTTTTAGTTACATTCATCCACTTGCGATCGATACGGATGCACGTGTCTGCATTCAACATGAAAAACCATTTCCATACCCCGTAAGCTCCGCCCAACAAAAACAACAAGTATATTAAGATTCTAAACCAGTTAGTACTAGGCAAAAAGCCAAAAAATATCTGGTAAATCACATAGCAGGTACCGATATAGAAAAGACAATATGAAGCGAAATCAACTAATAGTTCACCAGCATAACCTGATAGTTCACTATCATCTAGTGGAGGTATGGATATCTCTAGAATTTCTGCATTTTTGTACAGAGAAACTTTGCTGTGATCCGGCTGCTGCAAAGTTAGAGGAGCGGTTTTTGTCGATGACTCCAGGAGTTGGTTTTGCAGAACAGGCTGCTCCAACGTAGCGAGAGCAACTTGAGCAGAACTAAATCGCTGCTTGCGGTTGGGATGCGTCATTTGCTTGAGCCATTGCACAAAGCTTGGAGCTAGATTTGTCACAGGTTCAAACTGAAGCTGCAAATCTTCTTGTAACAAATCAGCCGGATGCGTCCCTGTCACCAAGTAGATTAATGTTGCTCCTAAACTATAGAGATCGGAAGCGGGGAAGGCACGTCCGCTGAATTGTTCGGGTGGCATATAACCATAGGTGCCGACAGTCGTCATCGTGCCGATTTCTCGGACAGCCGTTTGCACAGAACCAAAGTCAATTAGGTACAGCTTTCCAACTTTATGGGCAGAGCGATCGCCTTTTAATAAAATATTGCTGGGCTTAATATCGCGATGAATTACAGCCGGGTTGCGGTTGTGCAAGTAGCTCAACACATTCAGTAAGGCTTTAGCGATGTGTTTGACTTCATCCCCGCTCAATGTTCGCCCCCGCTTAATCCATTCCTGCAACGATATGGCATCAATGTAAGTTTGCACGAGGACAAATCCCCGCTGAGCAGGCAAATCTAATTCAAAGAAATCGAGATAACGGGGAATTGCTGGATGGGATAGGGATTTGAGAGTTTCTGCTTCTCGTTCAAACAGTTTCAAATCCTCCCAACGGAAGCCACTATTAAAACTGAGAATCTTGAGAACAACGAGTTTTTGAGTATGTAAGTCTAGAGCGAGTAGGGTACGCCGTCCCGCATTTTGTCCTAACTGGCGTTGAATACGGTAGCGATCGCGTAATACCTGTTTTTCTGCAAGCATAAGGAATTATTGCTCCTGCAATGTATGCAAAAACTTATTCAGCTTTACCGATGAGGGTAAAAGCAGCCCATTGTCTAGGATTGAGATCTTGTTTCATCTTTGTCAGCAGCGCTTGATCTTATATCTCTCTGACGACTAGGACGTTATGCAAAATCTTAAGCGATCGCCTATTGATCTGGCGGCTATCAATCCCTAAGAAATCCTAAAGCTGTGCGATCGCGTCCTTGGTTTTTGGCTTTGTAGAGGGCGATGTCGGTGGCGGCGATTAGCTTAGAGGGAGAAGTCTCCAGGGTGGGGATGATGCTGACAACGCCTAAACTGATGGTGACATACTGACTCACAGAGGATTGGCTATGGTCAATCATTAAGCCTTTTACTAACAGCCGCATCGACTCAGCGACGTGCAAAGCCCCCTCAGCTTCAGTATTGGGTAAAACTACCGCAAATTCCTCGCCTCCATAACGAGCAACGAGATCCGCCGGACGTCGAGAGGCTTGCACTAAGGCTTTTGCGACTTCCTGCAAACAGCGATCGCCAGCTTGATGTCCGTAGGTATCGTTATAATTTTTGAAAAAATCGACATCGCATAAAATCAGCGAAAGCGGTTTTTGTTCGCGGATAAGACGCCGCCATTCCCGTTCTAGAAACGCATCAAAATGTCGCCGATTGGCAACTTGCGTTAAGCCATCGAGGGACGCCAGCCGATGCAACTCCTGATTTGCTACTTCTAATTGTTGAAAGAGTTCGGCTTGCTGAATAGCGATCGCCAATTGGGTGGAAAGCTGTTGCAACAACCCGATCTCCAATGTCTCCCAATGGCGAGTTTCAGAGCATTGATGGACACACAGCAAACCCCAAAGATCGCTCTTGTAGACGATTGGCACCAACAGCACCGCACGAACCTGAATCTGCTCTAAAAGCTGTAGATAACAGGGACTCAAACCCGCTTGATAGATGTCATCAACTGCTGAGACATACCCACGCTGATACTTAGAGATATAAGTGGACTCAAAACACGCGTCTCGTAGGGGAGTACCAACAACCGGGCTGCATCCCGGCGCAAGAGACTCCACCACAAACCGGGCATCTTGAGCGAACTGGATTCGATAGATTGCCACTCGTTCCACTTCTAAAAAGCGGCGTACCTCTGCTACCGCCGTATTTAGAATTTCATCCAAGTTCAACAACTGGTAAATGCGTTGGGTGATACCTGCTAAGAGCCGCTCCCGATTGGCTTGATGGCGCAATTCCTGCTCAATGCGTTTGCTCTGGGTGATGTCTCGCCCTACTGCCTGAAATCCCATCAGTTTGCCCTGTTTATTTAAAATGGCGCGATGAGTCCACTGCTGCCAACGACTATTTCCCTCCGGGGTTTCGACACAGTATTCAACCGTTGCCACTGCTCTTTCTAGACTAAAAACCGAGCGCGGCTTTTTGATATTTTCCTGCTGAGAAACAAGCTGGAAAAAATTGCGACCGAGCAGTTCCTTATCAGGTAATCCGACATAACGACAGTACGCTTCATTGACAAACGTTAGCGTCCCATTCGGCAAAAAGCGGCAAATCAGTTCCGTTTGCAGCTCAACAATCGAGCGGTAAAACGGTTCTTCCTGGAGCAATTCTTCTGGCATTGATTGATGTTGAGGAATACCTGGCATTCTTCCACCCTCAACCAGTCTTCCTTCCCAGTCTACTTGCATCGATAAGGACGTTGGGGAAACCTCATTCAGTTCTACTGACTCCTGTTTAAGGTTCATCGGCAATTTCAGCAAGTTAGTAGGCTGTTGGCTCTCAAGCTGATCCAACGGTGCTAAATTGGTTTTCCCATTGACGAAATCCGGCTGTGATTGAGCAACAAACGCGATCGCCTCGGCAACAGACGACTCTGGCGTCATTGTCAGGATGTAGCGAGGGATAATGGGGTTAAATGAGGTGGCTAGAACATTCCACACCGAACTGAGCCTTTGTTTGAGGAAATGAACTGAGCAAGAAAAGAACGGATACATTCCTTCAAAGGGGCTTTACAACTAGAATTCTCCCTTCTAACAATCCTGTCTGCAACGGAGTACGAAGGGATATTTTACTTTATTGAAAGTATTGCCCAAACGTACTAGCCAATAGGTAGAAGTTGCCACAGCAGTGAGCAGTCCCCCCTTTAAGAGGGATGCGCGATCCAGTTCCTCCATTGCTCCTTTTTTTAGCTTAAATATTGATACTGTTCGGAATCTGGGAGGGTAGTAGGTAGGGATACGCCACACCCGATTTAGCGAGGCGTTGCTGGTTGCGGCTTTTGATAGTGCCTTCAATGCTTTGTAACTCGGTCTGGAACTGTTTTAAAATTTTGCGATCGCCAGGATCGGCAAACTGAATTAAATCCGAACTACCGAGTTGTCCCCAATTGACGCCTGATAACGCAAAAGTCAACTCCATCTGCCCTAAATCCTGCTCTAGGGGAGGCAGAATTTGCTCTAGGGAGCTAGCATCATTGGGTTTAGCATAGGCAGCCAGAGGATTGTTGGGTACATGACCGAGGTAGTCAAATTGACTGAAGTTCACCGCTGCGTGCTGAGGGCCGCAGGTGAAGATAATCTGCGTGGCAATGTCGATTAACTGTTGCAGCGTCGTTAGTTCGCCCAGTTGCTGACTTTTCATCTCAGAAGGCGGAAAGTCAGGAACGCGGGGATGGTGAGGTAGGGAGTCAATTTTCAGTCCGGCTGGTGCGGTGAGTTCCCTAGGTAGCCAAGCAGGTGCCTGGGGAAATTCTGCTGGGGAGCGAGAATCCAAAGGTGCGCCTAATTCCGCTGCCCAAGCTTGCAGGTAAGGGTCTTGCTGCACGGCTTGATCGTCCCGATAGTAACGAGTCAGATAAGCGCTTACATAACGGGCGATCGCTTCCCATAGGAGTGTGGCATCATCCCGGTAGGGAAATTCTGGTAAAAATTCCTGGCTGAGTCCCCGCCGTTTGATGTCTTTGGGTAGGGAATAGTCTTCAAAGGAGCGTTGGCGATATCCTTGGTTGATTAAATCTAGAGAGGTGGCTGACGTGGGAGCCAAAAGCCGAGCGGTGGCGCTACCTTCTCCCAACAAAACCGTGTTACCCCGCATATTAATGGCTAAGAGAAAGCGGAAGTGAGGCGCTAAGAGCTGATAAACCGGATGAGTAGCGGGAAGTTGGCGGGGAGTCGCGATCGCAAAAACTTCCATGGCAAAGTGGGTATGGCAGAGGTGATCGATCAGCTCGTGGTGAGTCGCATCGGCAACCTGAACATACAGCTTGGCTCGCATCCACTCATCTGCATCCCTTGTCGGCGTAAAAATTTTGCCCCCGGCTTCCAACTGAATCAACAGCGGCTCTAGCCCCTGCTGGGAGCGGTAAAACAGAGCTTTCGGGCTACCGACATAACGCCCTGGTTGTAAGTTAGCCGTCGTGAGATTTTTTAGTAGGGGATAATCGGCGATAAACAGCCGATTCTGGGTAGCCAACCCTTGCAGATCCACCGTTTCACCATTTGCTAGGGTATAGCGCTGTGGTGCTTCCCAATCCTGGAGTAGGGTGCGTTCTGGTTCCTGTACCCGGCGCAGAATCATCGGATTTGATCCTGCAAGGCGTTGGCGAGCAAATTCGCGATCGCTTAAGCCCCCTTCCTTTTCATGGATCAGGCTAACTTGCGGACGCTGACGCTGCTGTTTCTCAATCGCCTCATAAAACCGCTGTCGTTGACGCCGACTCAGTTCTACTGAATTAGCTGAGGAATCTTTCTCCGATTGAGCTGCTTTTCTCGCTGCCAACAACACATCGACCATTGCCTTGCGGTGTTGCATATAGTCGCTACTAAATTGCTCGTCCGGAGGCAAATTAAAGTTTAGTAACCCCGATTGAAAGATGTTCCAATCTGCGAGTTTTGTCCCAATTTGTACCCACGCCTCATCTAAAAAGAGGAGGGTGGAATCAACCTGCTCTAGCAGCAGCGTCCACGGTTCTGAAAGCTGACCTTGTTTAACAAGATTGCGTCGAAATTCGCTGGCGACATAACGCAAGATTCCATCTTCTCCGACATAGGGAAAAATCCGTGCCGGGCCACCGTTGGGGATACCTACGGGGTTATAGCGATAGTGACCTTGCTGTTGGGTGGAAGAAGGAGAGGAAACCATAATCTAGCCTGAATTAAGATTAAGGATTGACGGAAGGATGAAGCGATGTTGCCCAAAAAAAGCCTTCGTTTTATTTGCTTCAATTCGATCTTTCTTCAATCCGTAAAACTACTTAATTCTTAAAATTTGCATCCTGAAGAATGACAAGGAGCAACAATTTTTAGAGGGTTAGATTACAAATAGGAGAACCTAACCCCCATCCTCTTTGTAGGGAAGGGGAGAAAATTAAAGCCTCTCCTACAACAAGAGAGGTCGCGTGGTCTATTGATTAATTGAAAAGTTGCTATAAATGCGTAGCCGCTAATTACCCGCCTGGGTACTGCAACGACATACTGATCAAAATTACGGTGGAACCATCAAAATGCCTAACAGCTTATTGATCAATAAGCTTGTCAGTGGTGGGGAAGGTGTTGCAACCTTCCCTTTTTTGATTAGCGTCGACGGAAAACTCTAGCTTTTATCTGTTGTTCCCAAACCTCAAGCAAGCAGCTAAGAAGCGTCTTCTATTCCCATCGTTATATCTTCAGTTGCCCGCTCTACCTTACCCATCTCCTTTTCAGTGGTGGGGTCTATTTTGCCAGCGTTGTCAGCTTCTTCGTAGTCTTCGACAACTTCATCAACGGCTCCTTTGTTCAACGTCGGATCGTTAGCTGCAACATCGGCGGCTTCTTGCTCTTCAGGTCGAGGTGTTTTGTTTGTCATTAATCAACTTCTCCCAGTGCTTATTGCTTTCAGCATCGCTCCAAGTCTATGGGAGGCTCATCTACCTATGGTCAACAGTTGAGAAAGGCGAGCGGAACAGCAAGGTAAACTGTTGAAATTAGTAGTTCATCCAGCCTCTCATCGGTAGGTTATGCCTAATTTTTTATTAGAAGTCGGTACAGAAGAATTACCTGCAAGCTTTGTTAGTGGTGCGATCGCGCAGTGGCGATCGCGTATTCCCAAAACCCTGGATGAGCAATTTTTAACGGGTGCAGCCATTGAGGTTTACGGTACGCCCCGACGCCTCGCTGTACTCCTTAAAGGGCTACCTGCCCAACAACCTGACCGGGAAGAAGAAATCAAAGGGCCGCCTGCTGCTGCTGCCTTTAAGGATGGCAAACCCACTAAAGCGGCTGTTGGTTTTGCCCGCAAGCAAGAGGTGGAAATTGAAGACTTGGAAGTGCGCCAGACGGAGAAAGGCGAGTTTGTTTTTGTCCTCAAAAAAACGGCTGGACGCCCAGCGACGGAGATTTTAACAGAACTCATCCCGCAGTGGATTTTCAGTTTGGAAGGTAAGCGGTTTATGTCTTGGGGAGATGGAGATGTGCGGTTTTCCCGACCGATTCGCTGGCTGGTGGCGTTGTTGGATGACCAAGTATTGCCGTTGGAACTGGTGAGTGGTTCAGAAACGGTGAAGAGCGATCGCCTCTCCGCAGGACACCGGGTTTTACACCCAGATCCTGTCGAGCTTTCCCAAGCGACTGATTATGTGGAATCTCTCCACAATGCTTTTATTCAGGTAGACCCCCAGGAACGTCAAAGCAAGATTCAGCAGCAAGTTGAGGCGGCGGCTCAAACCCTGGGGGGTTATGTCCCCATGTACCCAGATTTGCTAGCAGAAGTTACAGATTTGGTAGAATGGCCAACTGCTGTTGTTGGGAAGTTTGAGCCAGAATTCCTCGATTTACCCCCGGAAGTCAGTACAACGGTCATGGTGACTCACCAGCGGTATTTCCCTGTTTTCACAGATACCACGGCTCAAGAACTGAATCCCTACTTCATCACGATTTCCAATGGCGATCCGGCAAAATCTGATGTGATTGCGGCAGGAAATGAGCGAGTCATCCGCGCCCGATTAGCCGATGGACAGTTTTTCTACAAAGCGGATTTATCCCAGCCTTTAGAAAGCTACTTACCCCAACTGGAGAAAGTCACCTTTCAGGAGGATTTGGGTTCAGTGCGCGATAAGGTGAGGCGCATTGAGAAGATAGCGGGGCAAATTACCGCCCAGTTGCAACCCAGCCAGCAAGAACAGACTGATATTCAACGGGCGGCTTTGCTGTGTAAAGCAGACTTAGTTACGCAGATGGTCTATGAGTTCCCAGAGTTGCAGGGAGTGATGGGGCAAAAGTATGCCGCCAAGAGTGGGGAAACGGCAGCCGTAGCCACGGCAATTTTTGAGCATTACTTGCCCAGAGGCGCGAATGATGTTTTGCCGCAAACGCTTCCCGGACAAGTGGTAGGCTTGGCTGACCGTTTGGATACGTTGGTGAGTATCTTCGGTTTAGGGATGATTCCGACGGGTTCCTCTGACCCCTTTGCCTTACGGCGGGCGGCAAATGCGGTTGTTAGTATTAGCTGGGATGCTGATTTATCGATTAATCTACAGGAATTAATTGAGGCGATCGCCACTGATTTTGTCGGCGCTCATCCCGCTAAAACTTCTCCGGTTGAGTCACTACAAGATTTCTTCCTCCAACGCTTCCGCACCTTGCTGCAAGAAGAACGAGGTATTGACTACGACTTGGTAAATGCGGTTTTGGGAGAAAACGATCCGGAGTATGCCGAACGGGCGTTACAGGATTTGTTGGATTTACGCGATCGCGCCTTATTCCTCCAAGAAATCCGCAACAATGGGCAGCTAGATGCCATCTACGAAACCGTCAACCGTTCTACTCGTCTGGCGGCTCAAGGCGATTTAGAGCAGCAAAAACTAGACCCTAGCACCGTTGTACGTCCTAACCTCTTCCAGAAATCCTCAGAACAAGCCTTCTACAATGCCCTGGTAGAGTTAGTCCCCCAAACCCAAGCCGCCCAGGAACAGCGCAACTACCAGCAACTAGTTGATGCCTTAGCAAAGATTGCCCCCACCGTCAGCAGCTTCTTTGATGGAGAAGAAAGCGTTTTAGTGATGGACGCCGACCTAGAAATTCGGCAAAATCGCTTAAATTTGCTCAGTTTACTGCGAAATCATGCGCGAGTACTGGCAGATTTTGGGGCGATCGTCAAGAGTTAGCCACCCAGGTAGGGGCGATCGCTGTTCGTCCTTACCGATTGTTAGGGTTTACCCTTGGCAAAAAAAACACAAATACTAGTGTTGCGCTAGCCCTTGGTAGTAAAAATTTACACAATAGTTGTCGTTTCCTATCCCCTAAAAGGGAATCTTTAAAGAAACACTAACGTTAACAGGGAAAGCGAAGACGATGAAGCTAAAAACCTTAACCACCGCAGTATTGCTCGGCGTAATTCAACTGGCAGTAGCTCGCCCCGGCTTATCGCAAACGCCAGCTCCTGCTCCAGCTAGACCCGATCTCAATGCCCAGCTTCAGCAATCATTGTGCAGCCAAAACTGGGGTCGAGCTATCCAAGTGGTCGATCAGATGCGGCGGGTAGCAGCACCACAATATTCTTCCCAATTGCTCTTGTATCGAGGACGACTACAAGCTTTAGTACAATCGCGCTCAAAAGTCCCTGTGGAAACGTTTAACTGTGCGGCGGCGAATACGACGGCTACACCAAACACCACAGCTACTAATCCACAACCTTAAAATCGGCTTGAGCCTCAGCAATATCAGCGGTAGGATGAGGTTTGCTCTATTCAGGGAATTCTGCCATTCAACTTATGCCGAAGGCTTACGTTATCGGACTGGGAAAATCAGGCAATGCAGCGGCACGTTTGCTGAAACAGGAGGGTTGGGATGTGATTGTAAGCGATCGCAACTCCTCTGCAACCCTCCAACAACAACAACAGACTCTTCAGGGTGAAGGCATTACGGTTCACATTGGGCATTCTCTAGAACTCAACGCCACTGAGTTACCCCAACTGATTGTCGCCAGTCCCGGCGTTCCTTGGGATATCCCGGTACTAGTAGAAGCCAGAGTAAAAGGCATTGAGACAATTGGCGAGATGGAACTGGCGTGGCGACATCTCCAATCTTTGCCGTGGGTGGCAATTACCGGAACCAACGGCAAAACCACTACGACTGCCTTAGTTGCCGCGATCTTCCAAAGTGCCGGGTTCCAAGCCCCCGCCTGCGGTAATATCGGCAATGCTGCCTGCGAACTTGCCTTATCATCAGCGAAGACTTCAGATTCCCTAGATTGGGTAATTGCCGAGGTTAGCAGCTACCAAAGCGAATCGTCCTCTTCTTTGTCTCCACGGATTGGGGTATGGACAACCTTTACCCCGGATCACCTCAGCCGCCACAAAACCTTAGAGAACTACTACAACATTAAAGCCAAACTCCTGAGTCAGTCTCAGTTGCAAGTGATCAACGGCGACGATCCGTACTTGCACAGTATCGGACTCCAGCAGTGGCAAAATGCTCACTGGACAAGTGTTAAAGGCAAAGCTCATCTGATCGGCGATCCAGAAAAGGGGTTTTATATCGAAGATGGCTGGGTTGTTGCTCAGGATGAGCCAATTGTCGAGGTAGCCTCTTTACCCATGGTGGGGACGCACAATCAACAAAACTTACTCATGGCTGTGGCGGCGGCGCGGTTAGCGGGAATTAAGAAAGAAGCGATCGCTCAAGCCATTGCCAACTTTCCCGGCGTTCCCCATCGCCTAGAACAGATCATCACTTGGCAGGGAATTGACTTCATCAACGACAGCAAAGCTACCAACTACGACGCCGCACAAGTTGGACTGGCTGCGGTTGCAAGTCCCGCTATCTTAATTGCAGGTGGAGAAGCCAAAGATGGCGACGACACAAGCTGGATTGAAACCATCCAGACAAAAGCCGCCGCTGTCTTACTGATCGGTAGTGCTGCTCCTGCTTTTGCTCAACGCTTAGAGCAAGTCGGTTATACCAACTACGAAATTGTCGAAACAATGGCAAACGCTGTCCCTAGAGGGGCAGAACTTGCCAAACAGCACAAGGCAAATGTTGTTTTACTCTCCCCTGCTTGTGCGAGTTTCGACCAATACGACAACTTTGAACAACGAGGCGACGACTTTCGCCAACTTTGCCAAACGTCTTTGCCAGGGTAGAAGGCATTTTTAAAGTTGCAGTTCGTGAAGATCTACCACGCATCCCCTAGAGCGTCCCAGTTTATTGCATATAAGTTGCATTTAAGTGTTAAAAAATAAAATGAATGGGGTGCAATTGTCAAGAAAAAAATTTGAGGCGATCGCGGTGGATGTATCTAGCTATCGCAAAGTGCTGAGTCTGTGAGGACTGAGTTGATGAGTTTAAGATTCAACCAGCACGCGCTTTTTGGGAATCAGGAGTGCCCTAACCTATAGGTTGACGGCTATACAACCTAGACTTTTTTTCACTTAACCCCTTGACAAGGATCAGCATTAGTCATATTTCTATTGAAAAGGTTTGTCAATATTGTTTTCTACAATATGCCCCCTAGCTGACGCTAGCTAATTGAATTACCATTTCTGAAAGTACATGCCAATTTTTAACTTTTTTCAGGCGGGTGGAATTGTCGCTTGGCCTTTACTCATCTTTTCCCTCGCGGCTGTCGCCCTGATTGCCGAGCGATTGCTGTTTTGGTTTCGGATCAATCGTCGGCAGCGTCGAGTTGTCAGGGAGGTGATGAGGCTGTACCAACAAAACCCGCTCCTGGCTGTCAATCATCTACGGCAAAACGGTGATCTGCCCATAGCCAAAATTTTTCTAGAAGCTTTAGAACTAGATCGCCCCAACCCGGAAGAATTTCGCTTGGCTTTAGAGAGTGCGGCACAGGCAGAACTGCCGACGCTAAAGCGATTTAGTACTGTGTTTGATACGATTGTCAGCATTTCCCCACTCTTGGGTCTTTTAGGGACAATTTTGGGCTTGATGACGGCTTTTTCTTCCTTAAAAATTGGCGATGTGGGGGGTAGTGGCACAGTAGGAGTGACTGGAGGGATTAGTGAAGCGCTAGTTTCGACAGTGATGGGATTAGTTGTAGCAATCTTCACTCTCTTTTTTGCCAATATGTTCCGTGGACTTTATCTGCGACAGATAGCATTAATTCAGGAGTACGGCGGTCAGTTGGAACTACTTTATCGTCGTCAATATGAACAAGGGAGAGATGTTTATGCGGCTTCCCGATGAGTCAGACAAACCAATGGAAATCAACATCGTGCCGATGATCGATGTGATTTTCTCAATTTTGGCGTTTTTCATCATTTCGACGCTGTATTTAACTCGCTCAGAAGGGCTACCTGTAAATTTGCCCAGTGCTGCGACAGCAAAAGCTCAGCCCAGTACGCAAATTACAGTGACGATTGAACCAGATGGAGACCTGGCGCTCAACCGTAATCCTATTGAGCTAGAAGCTCTTGAAGATGCGGTACGTTCTCTTGTGGTTCCGAACTCAGAAGCCCTTGTGATTGTCAATGCTGATGAAAAAGTCGATCACGGTCGAGTCGTGAGTGTGATGGATCGCTTGCGTCAGGTTGAGGGGGCAAAATTGGCGATCGCGGCTAGAAGGTAGTATACAAAGTGCTGAGTCGGTGAGTTGAAGATTCAGCACTCACTTACCTTTGCGTAAGCCCTATCCATAAGAGATGCATTCCCCCAATCGTGACACAATGGTTTCCGGACTGCTGATCAACTGAACGTAACGGGAGCTTCAATTTTATGTGGCGAGTGACTATCCAATGTTCTGCTGAAGGTTGGCGCAACTATGCCACAGAGTTTAAAGCGATCGCTGATAAATACTCAGCTATCCCAATGGCTTCTAAAAAAACCATGGGTGACAATCAGCGGCTTATGGAATTCCAGCTCGAAAGCGTTAGCGACACCGAAGATTTTATAGAAGAGTGCATGACTCTAGATGGCTTCACGGGTAGCTTTGAATCTGTTTAGACAAGACGCCTGATGTAGGTTTCTATATCAGGCTTACTGTTGCAGAGTAGGACTTTCCGAAAGAGGGAATTTTAGCCGACTTAGTACTCTTGCTCGATTAGGTCTTCCAAGTCTTGGGAATTATCAAAGCGTTGAATTAATTCATCAATCAGACGGGGGTCTGTGGTTCGCAGTCCTAACTCTCGCACGGAAGCTTGGTCGCCTGTGGAAAGGAAGTGGTGAGTCCCAATGACAGCAAACGTGCGATCGCACACTATGTAATTTTCCTGCGTCCCCAAAATCTTCAGCCGGAATTGGTCGGGGTAGTCTTCTTCCAACTCTTCTAAATACTCTAAATTTCTATAGCGCTTATTGGCTCGCAAGCGATCGCGAAGAGAACCTGTTTTGAAACGCCTCAGCGCAATCTCAACGTCTTGACGAGAACCCCAGCCAATATCAATTAAAACGTTGGGGTCTTCTAACAGCGCTTCTAAATAGTCCAGCAGCTCATAATCATTCCAGTCAATTCCCCACGTCAACCAGGGGGAAATCAGAATCAGCCGCGTTTTAGCATTCGACGCCGCCGTGAGCAACCAGCGACGACCAGAGGCGCGGTCAAATAGTAAATCATACTTATAATCCGGTCGAGTTTCAGTCAGGAGTTGGTTGAGTTCGTTTACCCGCTGCTCAACAGAGCTTTCTACCTCACCCATCAGCTCAAGACGCTGCTGTTGCAAAGCCATTTCTAACACTTCGCGATTTGAGGAGATAGTTGCCAATTTATTGAGTTCATCAAGCTGCGCTTGCGTAGCCGCAAGTTCTTGCTCTAACTGACTCATCACCTCACGGCGCTGCTCTTGCAGTGCGGCGTCTAAAGTTTCGGACGTGGAAGAGTTGCTGGCGGAGGCGTGTAACTCATCAAGTTGCTCCTGCATCGCTGCAAATTCTTGCTCTAGCTGAGCCATCACCTCGCGGCGCTGCTCTTGCAGTGCGGCTTCTAAGGTTTCGGACATGGAAGAGTTATTGGCGGAGGCGTGTAACTCATCAAGTTGCTCCTGCATCGCCGCAAATTCTTGCTCTAGCTGAGCCATCACCTCACGGCGCTGCTCTTGTAGTGCGGCTTCTAAGGTTTCGGGAGCGGAATCACTGGCGGCTGCACGCACTTGCTCAAACTCCTCCTGCATCGCCGTTAGCTCCCTAATCCGGGCTTGGAGTTGGGACGTGCGATGCCGTAAGGTAGCATCAAGCTCCTCAATTCTGGCTTCTAGCTCCTGTAGCTGATCTGAGTTATCTGTCGTTTCTCCAGGTGCGATGAAGCGGTCTTGAAGTTCGCTGATTTGAGCTAGTAGTTCACGCCGTTGCTCTTGCAGTGCGGCTTCTAAATCTTCAGGAGTTAAGATGTTTTTGATTCGCGATCGCCAGCTCTCAAACTCCTGCTGCATTCCCCCAATATGTTTGAAGCGGTCTCGAAGTTGTAATGTTCTTTGATCTAACTTCGCCGCCAACCCCGAAAGTTCTGCAAGCTGCTGCTGTACCAGTTCTAGGGAGCCACTCTCCCTTGGTAAGGTGAAGTCGTCTTGCTGTTGAGCGATCGCTTCCCTGATTTCTCTCAAGTCTGCTAGTTCGCTGGGTAAAGGTAAGGTTTCCAGCCGCTCCCGTAGTCGCTGAATTTCTTCGGAGAACTCCTGTTGTAAATCTCTTAATCCCGCCCGTAGTTCATTCCGTAACGGGGTAGGGTTAAAGTCTCCCGAAGCCGCAGGTACTGTTTCCAGTTGCTCCCGTAGTCGTTGAATTTCCTCGGAGAACTGCTGTTGTAAATCTCCTAATCCCGCCTGCAGTTCATTTCGTAACGGGGTGGGGTTAAAGTCTCCCGAAGCCGCAGGTACTGTTTCCAGTTGCTCCCGTAGCCGCTGAATTTCCTCGGAGAACTCCTGCTGTAAATCTCCTAATCCCGCCTGCAGTTCATTCCGTAACGGTGTGGGGTTAAATCCCGAAGTCGTTGTTACGGCGTCTAATCGCTCAGACAGGGAGTTAGTCAGGTGGGTTAATCGCTCAAGTTCTTGGGGTTCAAAGTAATCGCTAAACTGCTCAACGAAAGACTGCTCTTGAGCCTGTAACTGTCTGACTTCTGCTTTAATTCCTTCCAGTTCTTGTTTGGACGCCCCTTCCATCAGGGCTTGCTCGATTTGGGCGATCGCCCCATGTAGTTGAGCCAACTCTCGTTGGGTTGCACGTTCCGTTGTCGCTTGTTCAACTTGGGCGATCGCGGCTCTCAGTTGCTCGAATTCTTGTAGTAACGGTGCAGGATCAAACGCAGGTGGAGGAGCCGGGAAGGTATCTAGTCGCTTTGATAGAGAGCGAGCCTCCTCCCTCAAACTTTGAATTTCCTGTGGCTCTGGGCGATTCTGGAACTGCTCGTCTAAAGACTGTTCTCGCTCGTACAGTTCTTGAAGCTCTTGGGTTAGCTGTTCTAGCTCTTGTTTCGTTGCACCTGCTGTTGTGGCTTGTTCGATTTGGGCGATCGCCGATCTCAAATCTTCAAGCTGTTGCAGTAACGGTGCGGGGTTAAATTCTGGCGGCGGAACGGGGAGATGATCCAGCCGTTCTGATAGAGCCTGAGTTAGATCGGTTAACCGCTCAATCTCCGTCGGTTCTGAGCGATGATTAAATTGCTCAGATAACGACTGTTGTGCAGCGTTGAGTCGTTGAATTTCCTCATCTCGCTGCTGTAGCTCCTGTTTACTCGCTTTCTCTTGGGCTAACTCTTCAGCCTGACTGATTGTTACCCGTACGTCTTCTATTTGCTGCTGTAGCTCCTGTTTACTCGCTTTCTCTTGGGCTAACTGTTCAGTCTGAGTGATTGTTACCCGTAAGTCTTCCAGGTTCTGCAATAGCCAGCTCGGGTCAAACGGTGGAGGAAGTTGAGTAACCTGCTGTGTTAGCGCTGTCAAAGAGCGATCTAAGCTATCGACTCTGGCATTGGGGGAAAAACTTCCTAATGTCTGATGTATCGCGACGTAATCGCTTTTAAGCTGCTCTAGCTCTTGATGAATGGGAATCAGGTTAACAGGTTCTGGAGGCGGTGGTAAGGCAGCGAATTCCTGGCGTAGAGATTGAATTTCACTGCCCAATTTCTGTTGATCTTCCGACAACCGAGAGCTAACCTCACCATACATTGCCCTAGCTCGCTCAGTCAGAGCTTGGGATTGCAGGCGACGATTTGCCAAATTTAACGCCAAACCAAGAGTTAGGGGAGTCGCAGCATAGGCGAGTTGTTGAGTCGCGATCGCGATCGCACTCCCAACGACAGAACCCGCCACAGAGACGTATTCTGCAATTTCTAGCCAGCGACGGTGAGCAGTGTTTTTCATCATTAACTATTGTAGATGCCAGTTGGTGCTACAGAGCAACAGCCGCCTACTGTGACCGTTGAAAATCTCAATTTTGCTTAAGGATTTGTACCAAATTTTGCGATCGCCACGTTGAGGGGAGTCGCCCTCAACCGCCAAGGAACGTTCAAGACAAATGGTTGACGAATTGCTCCAAAGAATCCACTGCAAGAGCTACCTCCACCAAATCTTCCAATTGATTGACATCGCGTGCCTGCAAGCTTAACTCCACATCCACGGGTATCGTCCCAAAGCGAGTAGCGAGCAAACGCAACAACTGCCGCAGCGCACCTTGCTGCAATCCTTGCTGTTGCGCCGCATCAGCGCGTTGACGTTCCGAGTCCGCTCGTTGACGTTCCGAGTCCGCTCGTTGACGTTCCGCTTCTTCTGGCAGTAATACCAGATTGCCTGCCTCATCATAAAATCGCAACCAAATAGCCGTCTCTCGCTCAATCGTTCCTTGCCAAGTTCCCAGCCATAAACCCAGACTCTGACACCATAACCACCCCTGCTCATTGGGGATTAGCGGCTGATAACCCCTACCCGCCTCCAGATGCCACCCTTGTAAAGAATTTGGGTCAAACGGATCGAACACAAAGTAATCTGGGGTGCGGAAAATCTGCCCGTAGATGTCTTTTTTAGCACCCGTATCCACGGCGGCTGTAGACGGTGACATTAGTTCCACGATCGCATCAGGGTAACGACCATTCTCCTCCCACACAACCCAACCTTGGCGATCGGTTCTGCCATCTACATTCAAAACGGCAAAAAAATCTGGCCCCCGGAAGTCCCGGTTCCGTGCCTGAGTGCTGCTGTAGTAGATGAACATATTGCCTCCTGCAAAGTAGTCCTCGCGATCGGCAAAGGCGATTAGCATCGACCGGATTAGGACGTTCATCGCAAGGCGGTGGCGATTGCTTTCCAACGGTTCTCCATCATCAAAAATTAGGTCAGTGGGTGGCATGGGGGGGTTCCAGTCCACAACGGCTGTCGTCTGGGCAAGCGCTTCTGTCTTTTTTTCCGTTGTCATGACACCAATCCCTATTTGATAACCCTTCTGTATCTATTGTGATGATTGAAGGCGAGTAGCTAAACCTGCCAAATCAAATAGGCACCCCAAATCGCAGCCAAGACAGCAAGAATCGTTAGCCAGAGGGGATAGTTACCACGACATTCTTGATTGTTGGGAGTGCGTAGAGCATCCAAGTCCATCCAAGGGGTAACGCCACGACGGAACCAACCAGAGGCTGTCACTTGCTGATTGACTAAATCGCTAGGACGAATCGCTTTGGGCAAAAGGTTTCCCACTGGCCCCAAAATGGAGAAGTAGTGAAGTTTGACTAAGCCTGTCGAGGTTTGCAAAATTAAATCCTGCCCCAGCCAATTCAGTAAACCGGGACGCCCTAAGAGTTTGCCCGTAATCTGAATCGGCAAACTATCAGGAGGAAGAGCAGTTGAATTAGTGAGTAAGTCTTTGAGATGGGGTTCCGTTTGGAGTTTAGGCGGTTTGATGTCGGGGAAATAGCCGTTGATATAGAAAAAGATACTGAGGCTAAAGGCAATCAGCATACAAGGATTGAGAAAAAGATCGGCGTTGTACAACCAAATCAATCGCCAGAATCCGAAGACACTGCTAATGCCGCCAATTATCCAAAGAATCAGCCGTAGAACTATCCCCAGAATCAGACCATAGAGCAGTGCCATTTGGGGTAGCGGTAAGGCTTTGTAACTGTTTTGCAGTTTGGCAAATAAGGCAGCTCTACTACGTTCCGGCGGGACAAGTGGCGGCAAATCTAGCTCTGGTGCAAGTTGCCAGTATTGGGCATAACGGGCGAGAAGATGCAGGCGATCGCCCATTAAAGGATGCGTCGCCGTTACAATCAACCAATTGCGATAGGGGTTGGCACAATCCCATTGCAACAGTGACTCAAAATAAGTTTGCGGCGGCAGACTCCCCAGCATCAGTGCTTGCTTGTAGCCAACGGGCATCATCAAGTCGAACCCTTCTAAAATTGCGTTGGTTTGTCCTTGTTGTTGAACATCATCAGCAATGCCGAGGGCAATTTTGAGGAAGGCGCGAGTCAAACCGTTGGGGTTACCCGTTGTTTCTACCGCGAGGCGATCGCTAAAATAATGCCTCGCCCTGGAAAACCATAACAGGGGTAAGCGCAGCACCCAAAAAATACCGTAACTCAAAGAGGCGATCGCTCCCCCAATTGCCAACAAAATCGGCGGTAACCAGCGCTGATAAGACGGCAAGCGTCTAGCAATCAAATCGGGCAATTGATCTGTCCAATGCGCCACCTGCCAATAAATCGTGTAAGGCACCTGAAGCACCAACGTTGCCACAGACATCAACACAAAATCCCAGTGGAGGATATGCCCCAACTGCCCAGCATAAATCGCCGCAATTTCGTTATCGTCCAGTTGTTCCAACAACCCCTGACTAACAACAATTCGCGCCGTGCGACGGAGATTGCCATAAGTCATAGCTACGGGTGCATCCGTTGGTAAAATACCCAGCTTGGGTAACGGTAAACGTCGCTGACGGCATAACCGCTGAATTCCCTTTGCTGATTCTGGGCTGCGAGAGGCAAGCTGCGTCAGCGGTAAAGCCTCAAACCCATAAAACCGCCGCAACAGCCCATCCATCAACCACGGAGAAGCAACAAGCAGTATGACAAAGAAAATCAAAATTCCCTGAGTAGGGTCGCGGTAAAAGGGTTGAAACGGCTGTAAGTAGGGCAATCTGACCAATATATTGTTGATTGTCCCCATCAAAAAGCGCAGGACAAAACGCAGCACCCAAAACAACGCTATGGCAGTACCCAGTTCGATCAGCCAGAGGCGCGTGCGCTTAACAGGTTTTAGCGCCTTCCACCGTTCGGCACGTCCGCTATTGCGCCAGCGAGGACGAGGGGAGAAGACACTAGGGTGCGGCGTCGGTGGGGGAGAGTAGGGAACCGGGAGTAAAGGGCGAGGCTCCTTTTGGGAAGCGCCTACGGCATCGCTGGAATTTTTCGGGGCAGGTTTTCCCGTCGCTTTTGGGGAGGCGGGTTGCTTGGGAGAACTGGATTTTTGAACCTCAGATGCCCCACGGCGCGTCGGTTTAGTCTTAGACGTCGGTGGATTTGAGAGGCGCTTGTAGCCTTTCGTTGGTGTCGTTGCTTGAGGCGGCGTCCCATCAAAGGCAACAAATCCTGTTTGAGCGGGAGGCGGGCTATCTAAGGGAACAAACCCGGTGACGTCCCTTGTAGGAGCGCTCGACAAATTGGCTAGAGTACTTGCTGCCCATTCCCTTAGCTGAGGATCAAAACTGTTTTGGAGGCTTTGCAAGAGCGCGATCGCATTTTCTACCTTCCCACTGCCTTCGTAAGCCCTCACCAATGCAACAGACGCACGGGTAACTAAGGCTTCATCCAATTCCGTCTCACAAACACCCTGCAAATGTGCGATCGCTCTTTCATAATCGCCTCGTTCCAGGGCAGCTAAACCTACCTCAAGGGTCGGATTGGGAACAGAAGTCATAATGTATGTTCTCCCACTAGAACTGCTCTAGGATACCCTTGCTGCGGTAGTTTGCCATCGGCAATTTACCAGCCGCTTTGAGTTGATAGTTAATTGGCGATCGTAATTCTTAACTATTCAACGGCTGAAAAAGAGCATTAATGGGATGCTACAACGACACTGGTTCTTGACCCGCAACTACGGGCGCTGTTGCCTTTAGCTTCAACTCTGGATGGTCAGATTCTATCTGCTGCAAATTCCATTCATTCTTAAATAGCAACACCGGACGTCCCCAGTTATCCTTCACAGTTACAGTGTTGAACAAACGCCCTACCTTTTCCAATGCTTCCCAACCGCCAGCTACCCAACGGGCAACGCTGTAGGGCAAGAGTTCTAAGAGGGTTTCCACGCCGTACTCGTTTTGCATCCGAAACTGCACAACTTCAAATTGCAGTTGTCCGACGGCTGCCAGAAGCGGGTCGCGTCTGGATTCATCGGCGGAGTACATAATCTGCACTGCCCCTTCTTCCCGCAACTCGGTGACGCCTTTATGAAATTGCTTGAACTTGGAAGGATTAGGGTTTTTCAGGTAAGCAAATAGTTCCGGCGAAAAACAGGGAATCCCTTCGTACTCCAATTTCTTGCCGTTATAGATGGTGTCGCCAATGGCAAAAACACCGGGATTATTCAAACCAATCACGTCACCCGGATAAGCCACATCGATTGATTCTCGGTCTTGGGCAAAAAGTTTCTGAGGTCTTGCCAATCGCACTGTTTTACCTGTGCGGGCGTGACTTACGGTCATATCTTTTTCAAACTTGCCCGTGCAGACGCGAACAAATGCTACTCTATCCCGGTGCTTCGGGTCCATATTCGCTTGCAGCTTGAAGACAAATCCGGTGAACTCTGGGTAAGTTGGGGGGATTTCTCCTTCTGTCGAATTACGGGCTTCGGGCTTCTGGGCGTAGTCGAGAAAGGCGTTGAGGAAGAGTTGCACCCCGAAGTTGGTCATCGCACTGCCAAAGAAGACAGGTGTCATTTTGCCTTGCTGAACTAGGTCTAAGTCTAGTTCCGGGCCAACGCCTTCAATGATTTCTAAGTCTTCTTTTAACTGGTAGTAGAGGTCTTGTTCTAACAATTCCTCAATCCGAGGATCGCCTAAATCGATAATGGTTTCGTGCGCTTCCCGCGCACCGTGGGCGCTACGTTCAAACAGGTGAATTTGCTTGGTGCGGCGATTGAAGACGCCTTTGAAGCGATCGCCTATTCCAATTGGCCAATTCACGGCATAGGTCTGTAATCCCAATTCCTGCTCAATTTCATCTAGCAGGTCTATGGCTTCTCGTCCGGGACGGTCTAATTTATTAACAAAAGTAAAGATGGGAAGCCCCCGCATCCGACAGACTTCAAACAACTTTCGCGTCTGCGGTTCCAAACCCTTTGCCACATCAATTAACATCACTGCGTTATCGGCGGCGGCTAAGGTTCGATAGGTATCTTCACTAAAATCCTGGTGTCCTGGTGTATCCAGTAAGTTGATCTGACAGTCTTTATAGCTAAACTGCAACACCGTCGAGGTAATCGAAATTCCCCTTTGTTGTTCCATTGCCATCCAGTCGGAGGTTGCCTTCCGCTGTGCCCTACGGGACTTTACTGCACCCGCCTCATGAATCGCACCTCCGTACAGCAGCAGTTTTTCGGTGAGGGTCGTTTTCCCCGCGTCGGGGTGAGAAATAATCGCAAAATTACGGCGATGTTCAACAGCTTGTTGCAGTTCGGTTTGAATTTCAGTGGACATCCTGAAGCAATAGTGAAGGGGCTTTCAAAAAACATTATAGAAGTCAAGTCTTCGCAATGACTGTTTCTCCTAACTCCTGACTGAATTAGTGTTTGGCAAAGTAATCCCCCTATTGTTGAGGAGATAGAGGTACTGCAGTTTGTGCTTACAGCGATCGCTTCACGCTCAACGGCTAAAACCTAAACCTACATAGGTAGGTAGCTTTGTTTTGTATCGCTTTAGCTCAACGGTACGGATATCTAGCCAACTAGGGATAGGCTTTCAGGTCAGTCTCCCTAGCCTATCAGTGTTAGAGTCGTGACTAGAAAAAGATTATTAGTCATAGGGGCAATTTCATGGTAACTGAGTACGATCCGGACAAACGAAAGCTTTTGTCAGCCGTATCTCATGGGTCAATTTTTCTTAGCGGGTTGTTCGTATCTGTCGGGATTCCGATTGCAGTTTTGTTCGTATCCGATGACCCCGTCGTTAAAGAAAATGCTAGAGAAGCTCTTAACTTCCACCTCAATGCCTGGCTTTATGGCGTAATTTTTGGGTTTTTGACGCTTCTCTTAATTGGTTGGCCTCTTCTCGGTCTTTTATTTCTGGCAAGTTGGATTATGCCTGTTTTTGCGATTCTTCACGCTCTTAATAATCCCAACTCGTCATACCGATACCCCTTTATATTCCGCATCCTCTAAGTAGAAGCATCTAATTGAATTAAAGGTAAGGTGGGCATTGCGGAGAAACGAATTTTTAGAACTGATGTCAGGTTTATTGCGGCTAATGCCCACCCAATAACCCAACTTTTTTCTGAATTTCCCAAAAAAGCAATTGTTAGTTATTAACGTTGCAGATTTCAAAATAGAAGTAAAAGACTACCAATCAGTTGTAGCAAATAGATTAATGCTTCAGCTCTAACTGCTTCAATATTCACTGACTAATTCATAACAGCTAATTAACAAACTAGCGGACACTTCCAGAACCTACATAAAATTGGTAGACAATTTGATCGCGTTTTAGCAGCGAGTTCTAAACCTTTCTTCAAAAATACTAACTTACCGTTGTTTATTAATTGCTAGAACTACTCTGCCGTGCTTGAAGAATGGTTTTGGCTTGCTCCTGAATTGTAGAATCTTTTGCTTTATCCCGGTCATAGTTGCCATTAAGTACTCTATCAAGAACTTGACACGCTTGGTTGATCGCTGATGCTATTTTTGCTTCATCCCATAGTTCATTTTGGACTTTCTCGCAATACTTTTCAAACTGATTGGAATTCATTTGAGGGATGGATGTTCCAGCAATTTGCATTCGCAAAATACCTAGCAAATGGTATTTAAACGCTCTATACTTACCGTCAATTTGCTTTTTTCGCAAAAAAGATTCTATCCGAAAAAGCGCATAAGCACTGACATAATATGCAATTGGGAAATGACCATTAACAAATATCCTGTTTTTAACATCCTTTAAGAGAGTGCCATAATATCTACTAGCCTGATGAGCACGATCTAAAAACATTGATGCAAAGGCGCGAATTTGAGTGGAAATCGTAACAATCTGTATTTTCTCAGGACTGTCCTCTGAATCCAAAAAAGAACGATACTGTTGTGAGCGTCTCTCATAGTAAAGCCGATGTTCTTCTTGAATAGCGTTGTAGTATTGTTCCAGAGTTTTCTGAAAATCTGTTAATGCAGATAGTTCTTCCAGCTTGACTACAGTTTGTCTATTAGTCGCTTTAGTTATTTGATTCTTTAAAACATCTTCAGGAGAAACAATTAGCTTGATAGGAATATACACATTGTCTGATATGGTAGCTCGATTATTGAAAAGAACATGGCTAGTTTGGCATCCATTGACAATTTGAAAGCCAGTCAAGTTAAAACTATCTCCAGTTACACTTAAATCATCTGCAACTAAAGTAACACCATTATTCAATAAGATAAAAGTTTCCTTTGCTTGGCTCGTCAAAGTTTGCTCAATTTCCTGATTTACAGGATTATCTCCTTGAAAATCCCGAACGTTATCATAAAATGAACCCCGCAAGAGATTACCATTCTCATCAGTGATTAGGCTTAAATAGGCTGAGACAGGCAAGTATCCAAGATAGGATTCTTTAACTCCTGTCATTGCAGGTAAAGTAACTCTCTTAGAAAATATGATTGTTTTGGAGAGAGTGTTTTGTGCCTGACTAAAGAATTGTTGTAATTTCTTTGCATCAACGGCTTCAAACGCAGGTAATGTTCTAAAGATATTTAATTCTTCAAGGGTTGACAGTTCATTCTCTATACGTGCCTTTAACTTATCATCATCCTGCCACTTACCAGTGGTGACATAATAAAGTTTAAGTTGTGGATTGCCACGACGAAATATGGAGCTTTTGGTATAAATATGTCTAAGGATCTTCTCCTTCTGACAAAGAAGATCGTTCCTTGGCAATGTAGGAGTTGAAGAAAATAACTCTCGCACCCCATAAAACATGTTAGAAATCTCGGCACCATCAAAGTTTTTACTAGATTTTGCTTGAATAAAAATAAACTCTGCATCAATATACTTATTGGTAGTTGCTAAGTCATCAATTTCCTCAATTGTGTTGACGATTAATCCGTTTACGATAACTGTAACCCCATCTAGCTGAAGGTCGTTACCACCAGCAACATGAACATCTTCAACTTCAAATTCATCAGCATATTCTTTCGATACTACACAGTAGTTTACAAAATGCTCAAAAAGTGTTGAGTTATGGATATCTTCTGGGAAGCCTTGCTCCTGCTTAAAGGAGTTGACAAGATTTTGAGTTACTAAATCCATACTCATACTTAGGGATAACTTCCCCTAGCCTACACCTTCTAAGGATTTTTTAGAGAGTTGCTTTCCCAGCAGATAGCTTAGCACTGCGCCCTTGCAGATAACTTAAAGCATCCTAACTATGTATTCACCGTCAAATAGGCTGGATAATACCTTTACTTTCCAGGATTATCTGTCAGATTTGCTGAATAACACCCTAGTTTTAAGGGATTAAACAGAAACTTTGCAGGTTAAGTCCGGGCTTTTGGGGTGTTGTCTGTTACTTCTGATAGTCAATCCTGAAATCTGGGATGTTATCCGTCATTTTTGCTGGATACCACCTCCTATATCGGTCTTATCTAGCATTAACCTAATGTCGCAACCTACTCCGATGCGGCTTTGCCGCTTGCTGGAGGCAGAGCCTTCGCGGAGCATCCCAAGGCGGAGTATTGGAACGAGTGAGATCGCCCGTCGCTGTAAGTTGGGTTGAGTACTGTTAAGTCCTTGCTTGTGAATCAGTCGGTAACGTGAAACCAACCATGACTCGATTGGGCGATCGCACCAGGGTTTGAGTGGAGAAGCCGATCTTACACGGTGAGATACAGTCAATTTTTCTCTCTTCTCTGTAGAAAATGGGCTAGTGGGATAGGATGCACCTCACTAACATAGAAAACGCTGTATATAAATGGCGAATAAAGTACTTGCTCAAGTTATCGATTTTTCTGAACTACAGGAGCAAGTGTTAATTTTCCGAATGGCTGAAGTTGGTAAAAATAACTAATTTTTCGGGTTTATCTGCTTATATTTCATAAATATTACTCTTGACAAAGTTGCTAAAAGTAATATTTATATCTAAACCCAGGAAACGTTCCGTCTGTTCTAACAATTTTTGCTAGCTAAAACTCATTGTCATTATTAAAGAAATCATCAGTTTCATCACCCCACAGAACTTCATGCTCGTAATAGGTATGGGGGAGGGGGGGATATTCGAGTTGGAAGCGGGTGTGCTGAAGCGGCACAATCTCTTCGAGTCGCCGCTGAATGCCGATCGCTCGATTGTATAACCGCTTGTAGATAACCAAGCTGGGGCAAGTGACGATAAGTTCTATCAAACCATTGGGGTGCGGGGTGATTCTCCACTCGCAATGGCTAAAAAGTGCTTTGAGAGAGCCGTCTAACTTGTTGTAGAAGCGTTGACGCTCTATCCTAACAGCTCTGAGTTCTCTGGCGATCGCTAAATCTTCCGCACTTAAGGGAAAAGAGCGATCGCCACTATTGCTATTATCTGAACTCATAAAACTTCCTCCCAATGGATCGCGTTTCAATACTCCGCTATCAAGCCGATGAAGAGATGATTCTCGTTTAGAGGCGAAATGTAACGGAATGCAAACTATAATGAGTGCGAGACACTTTACAAGCACTTATTCAAGAGTAGTACTGATAAAACATGCGAGTAGCGATCGCCGGAGCGGGTCTAGCAGGACTCTCCTGTGCCAAATACCTCACTGACGCGGGTCACCTCCCTATCGTCCTAGAAAGTCGAGACGTTCTTGGGGGCAAAGTGGCTGCCTGGAAAGATAAAGATGGAGACTGGTACGAAACAGGTCTGCACATCTTCTTTGGTGCCTATCCCAATATCTTGCAGCTTTTCAAAGAGCTAAATATCGAAGATCGGCTGCAATGGAAAGAGCACACCATGATCTTCAACCAGCCAGAAAATCCTGGCACCTACTCAAGGTTTGATTTTCCTGATCTGCCAGCACCAGTTAATGGCATCACTGCCATTCTCCGCAACAACGACATGCTCACTTGGCCGGAAAAAATCCGCTTCGGTCTTGGTCTGATTCCGGCGATTGTCCACGGTCAGAAGTACGTCGAAGAGATGGATCAATATACCTTCTCGGAGTGGATGAAAAAGCAAAATATTCCTCCACGGGTGGAAAAAGAAGTATTTATCGCCATGGCGAAGGCGCTGAACTTCATCAACCCAGACGAACTTTCTGCAACAGTTGTTTTAACGGCGCTGAACCGCTTCCTCCAGGAAAAAAATGGCTCAAAGATGGCGTTCTTAGATGGTGCCCCCACAGAGCGTTTGTGCCAGCCAATGGTAGATTACATCACCGAACGTGGTGGCGAAGTGCGCTTAAACGCACCCGTTAAAGAATTTTTGCTCAACGACGACGGCACAGTGCGGGGATTCTTGATTCGTGGGCTACATGGGGCAGAGGACGAAATCCTCACCGCCGATATGTACATCTCTGCCATGCCTGTAGACCCCTTGAAAAGAATGCTGCCAAAGCCTTGGCGAACTCAGGAGTACTTCCAGAAACTTGATGGCTTAGAAGGGGTTCCGGTGATCAATTTGCACTTGTGGTTTGACCGCAAGCTGACGGATATAGACCATTTGTTATTTTCCCGGTCGCCTCTGCTCAGTGTCTATGCCGACATGAGCAACACTTGCCGCGAGTATGCTAATCCCGATCGCTCGATGTTGGAGTTGGTCTTGGCACCTGCGAAAGATTGGATTAAGAAATCTGACCAAGAAATTGTTGAAGCAACGCTTATCGAACTAGAGAAACTTTTCCCCAATCACTTCGGTGGTGAAAACCCGACAAAACTCCTGAAATCCCATGTAGTCAAGACTCCGCGTTCGGTATACAAGGCAACATCAGGTCGCCAAAAGTACCGTCCTTCCCAAGAAACACCGATTGCGAATTTCTTCTTGACGGGTGATTTCACTATGCAACGGTACTTGGCGAGTATGGAGGGAGCCGTACTTTCTGGTAAGCTGACAGCGCAGGCAATAAATCGCACTCAGCACTCAGCAATTAGCGATCGCTCCTCAGACGGAAGTCAGGACGTGGAAATTGGCACTGCGGTGCAATCTCCTGTCCACCCCGTACTCCGAGCTGAAATATGATTTTTGATTGTTGCTCGCTTCCACTCTTCTAGCTTGCCACGAATGCTGCAACTGCCTAACTCCCCGAGCATGAGAAAGCTGGCCTCCCGGTCGGATGCTTACGAATTCTGCCGTCAGGTAACGGCGAAGTACTCTAAGACGTTTTACCTCGGCACGTTATTGATGCCGGAGGAAAAACGACGAGCTATCTGGGCGATATACGTCTGGTGTCGGCGAACTGACGAGCTAGTGGATGGCCCTCAGTCGGCGCTGACAACCCCAGAGACGCTTGAGCGATGGGAAAAACAACTGGAATCGGTCTTTGCCGGAGAGCCTTTAGACGACCCAGATGTTGCTTTGGTCGATACGCTGCAACGTTTCCCGATGGATATTCAGCCCTTTCGGGATATGATTGCCGGACAGCGGATGGATTTGTACCGCAGCCGCTACGAGACTTTTGAAGACCTGAAGCTCTATTGTTATCGGGTGGCAGGAACGGTCGGTTTGATGTCCAGTGCCGTGCTGGGGGTAGATAGCAACCGTGGCACTGCTCCCTGGGAGCAACCCGATAGCTATAATCCCACCGAACAAGCGATCGCCTTGGGAATTGCTAACCAATTGACAAACATTCTCCGCGATGTTGGGGAAGATACGCGTCGCGGTCGCGTTTATCTACCCTTAGAAGAGTTAGCACTATTCAATTACACCGAAGAGGACTTGTTTAACGGCGTTGTTGATGAGCGATGGCAGGAATTAATGCGTTTCCAAATCCAACGCGCCCGCAAGTACTATACAGAAGCCTCAATGGGCATCAGCGCCCTCAACTCTGACTCCCGTTGGCCCGTCTGGGCGGCACTGATGCTATATCAGCAGATTCTGGATGTGATTGAACGCAATCAGTACGATGTGTTCACTACAAGAGCCTACGTACCTAAGGTGAAAAAGTTCAGAACTCTGCCTGTGGCATGGCTAAGAGCGCAGGCGCTTTAAAAAGGATGAAGGATGAAGGATGAAGTATGAAGGGTGAAGTATGAAGGGTGAATGGGGTTGGTTATTTTCTCCCCTGCTCCCCTGCTCCCCTGCTCCCCTGCTCCCCTGCTCCCCTGCTCCCC
>NZ_JCACLG010000023.1:0-63791 GCF_059505785.1 Kastovskya adunca
CTCCACTTTTGCCCTTCTCTCTTTTGTAAAAAACCTACACCTGTGAGCGCTCCCCGGCTCCCCTGCTCCCCGGCTCCCCTGCTCCCCGGCTCCCCCGCCGCTTCAAACTGCCGACTGGGGTTGCGACTTTTTCGCCGCTAATGTTGCCGGATCGGTTGCTTCAAGTTCTCCGTGGTTCAGCATCCAACAAGAGTCAGCAATTTGCAACAAATCCCCCGCATCGTGAGTAACGATCAACAGCGTCCAATGGGTTTTGAGTTTCGCTAGCAAGTTGACCAACTGCCGACGCATTGACCAGTCTAAACCTGCTGTTGGTTCATCTAGCAGCAGCATGTGGGGTTGGCGAATGAGCTGGACGGCTAGGGCTAGGCGTCGCTGTTGACCTCCACTGAGGGCATTGGGAGAAGTTGCCAGGGGAAGATGATCGAGTCCCACTTCTTGTAATGCTTCGTGTACCCGTTGGGAACCCAACTCTGGATGACCAATCCGCAGTTCTTCAAGGATCGTGTTGCCGCAGAAATGCCGCTCAGGAAACTGAAATACTAATCCTGCTAACTGTTGCAACTCTAGAGATGATAGTTCTTGGGTTTGCCAAAAAACGTCGCCACCTGTTCTCTCTGCTAGTCCCGCTAAAATCTCCAGCAGCGTACTCTTGCCAGAACCACTGGGGCCAATAATTAACCCTAATTGCTGAGGGGCGAGTTCTAAGTTAAGAGATTTTAAAAGCGCAACTGGAGTAGCAGGGGGATGATAGGTCAGATTTTTGAGATACAGCATTAATATTCTTACGAAATCAGGGCAAAGTGATGAGCCTACGTTAGCAAAGCCTCGATAAGTGGTTCGCTACAATTTAAGTCGGTCAAGGCTGTTGGATCATGGGGCGCTGTGTAACAAGCCACCTCTTGATTGATGAGAAGGCGATCGCCTCTCAATCTTGACAAACTTAGCACCGATTGAGAAAGGCTTCCCCACTGGAACCTTGCTTCGTGGCGCTACGTCAGACTTGATTTAAACCTAATCTTTTTCTCCTTGGCGATCATGACGAATCAGTTTTCTGTAACAAAGCGCCTATCTGCTGCTCTTGCCAGTGCAGCAGCGATCGCACTGTCGTTCTCGGTTAGCCCCGCTTTTGCTGGCGATCCATTTCGTACTAGTGATGCTCGCGACATTGGAGACAACACGGAAGCAGCTTTTGAAGCCATCTTCAAAGAAGGGAACTATCAAGAAGCTAAGCGTTACCTCAGTCAAGCAGAAGCGAGTGAACCGAATGAACCTTTAGCCCATGCCATGCGGGCATCTCTCGCTTACACAGAAGAAGATTGGAACGGGCTAAAAACTTACGCGACAAAGACACTAGAATCCGCAGAAAAATTGCAGCGCACTGACCCGTTGCGGGGCAATCTCTACACTGCTGTGGGGAATTTTTTAGAAGGAGCTTATAACTTTAAAGAAGAAGGCCCAATTCGTTCTTTGGCGAAGCTCCAGCAAGTTTTTAAATCTCTGGATCAGGCAAAAGCGATCGCCCCCAACGATCCTGAGTTAAATTTGTTAACTGGATTCATGGATTTGATGTTGGCGGTGAACCTGCCTTTTTCTGATGCTTCACAAGCAATTGAGCGTCTAGAAAGCAATGCAGCACCTAATTATGTTTCCTACCGGGGAATTGCTGTGGGCTACCGCGATTTAGATCAGCTTCCAAAAGCACTTGACTATGTAGACCGGGCGATAGCATCAGCCCCATCAAATCCCGATTTAATGTATCTAAAAGCGCAAATTTTAGCCAAACAAAAGCAGTATTCCGAAAGTCTCAAGTTTTTCGATCGCGCTTTAGCAAAACGCGATCAACTATTGAGAAATGATGTTGCTCAAATCGTCTTTGAGCAATGCCGCGCTCAAAGCAATATGGATAGCATCAACCGCGATTGCTATGCAGAGTTGGTAAAGGTGAAAGAGGGCGGAAACTAGTATCAAATCCGCATAAATATCTAGCAGTTTAGATCCCCGACTTTTTAAAGCAGTCGGGGATCTCGCATTTACGAATTATTTAAAACCCACCCCGACGACTTGCCGATTAATTACGGTAGGGGTAATGAGGGATTTGGCGATCGCATAAAACAATCAAATGCCGCTGATGGCGGTGAATCATTCCGGCTTGCTCGAACTGACTCAGGAGCTGGGTGACGGTGACTCTGGTGGTACCGATGACTTCAGCGATCGATTGATGGGTTAGCCGCAAATCAATCAGTTTCCCAGAAGGAACTTGCCGACCAAATTTCTGGGCTAACCAAACTAGGAGTTGCTGCAAGCGCTGATGGATGCGATCGCAACGCACAATGCTCAGGAGCGCTTCATTTTGTTGTGCATGTGAAAAAATAGCATTGAGTACATAGCACCACTGATCAGCGGGAATAAAACTTGCTTCTACACTCGTCAAACATTCAAGGTCATAGGGCTGGATTTGAGACAGGGGTTGACCGACAATATCCCCGGCTCCCCAGTAACCCAACGCCATCGGAGTTCCCTCTTCACTCCAACTTAGGCTCCGCACTGCTCCTCGCTCAATACGCCACAAGGCATTTGCTGGTAACGGCAGGAGATTCCCTTTGCTGAAGGTTTGTTGTCTCCAATGGGTTGCTGAGGTAGGGGCAAGAGTCAAACTAGTCATAGCCGCTAAGTTTATAGACAACAAAAATTAATTGAGCAGTCAAGTGGAGATTACAGCCAAGTTAAGCTTTGTTGTTGCCGCCTTGCCCACCAGCGCTCAGGAGTCCGTTCGGGATCTTCATCAGGATAACTAGGAATGATAATCGTTCTTTGACCGGAAGGCTTGGTGGTTTTATCCTGAGAGTTGGCGTGGGTATTATTCATTGCCGTTCAGGGCATTCTGCCTGACTACATCTTCTTGAGATGTATCATAGATTAATTGAGAATAGTTTGCAATAGATATCAAAGAAAAACGGATTTTGAATCTGTTTAACGGGAGATAACCCTTGCAAATACGTCACTTCATCTGCTAAGACAAAGACAGTAATTCTCAGTTGAGTTAATACGCCTGTAGGGGGATGAAACTACTGGTGGACTCTGCCATCAGGCAAAATCGTGCCTGATAATAGCGCTCCTGTGAGCTTCACCATGATTTTGTCATCGAAGCCAATCTTAGCTCCTGTTAGATCCGCTCCACTTAAATTAGCGCCACTAAAGTCAGCACCAATCAAATTAGCCTCTCGCAAGTTGGCGTTGCTTAAGTTAGCTTCTAGGAGATTGGCACGGAAGAGATTTGCTCTTTCTAGAATCGCGCCTTGCAAATTGACTCTGTGTAAAAAGGCATCGCTGAGGTTTGCTTGAGTGAAGTTGGCATTGCTCAAATTTCTGCCGGAGAAGTCTTTTTCTTTGAGATCCGCGCCCCGAAAGTCAGATCCACTCATGTCAGGATAAGGCGATCGCGTTTGGTAATGCGATTGAGATGACGAGGTAGGGCGCGCTGGAGGCGCTGATTGATAGTAAGGACGAGGAGGTCTTTGGTAAGAGTAAGCGCTGGGAGGCTTGGATTGAGGCGTAGTATTTTGAGGCTTCGATCGTTGCGATCGCAACTCTTCCCGCGCCTGGTTAATTTCCTTGAGCTTGGCTTCGGCTTTTTGCTGCAAGCGAGGATTATCTTTAGGGATGCGATCGGGGTGCCAAATAAACGCCAAGTCTTTATAAGCCTGGTTCACTTCTTCTAGGGAAGCTCCAGGTTCTAATCCCAACACTTTGTAATATTCCTCTAGCTTGTTCATCTAAGCTCCCGCCTCCATCCCCTTATGATAGTGTCGTACGGGCTGTAGTTGCTGGAATCAGGATTTTGCAGTCCGTCGCTGCAGTGCTAATGCGAGTAATAGTAGGGCGAGAATACCTGCCAAACCTCCGGCTGTGGCTGCCAAAAGCGGATTGTTGGCTTGACGGACAGCGATCGCAACATACGCCCAGATAAAAACCAAGGGGTAAGCCACATCAGCCCGCCGTAACCGAAGAGTTGTCGCTATGACAGCACCAATAATTAGCAGAACCACCGTCCACCCTTGCGGGCTAATACCCCAACCATCCCAGCCTTGGTAATCTAGGGTGCTTGCCACATTCACGATTGTTGCAACGCTAATCCAGGCAAGGTAAATACTCAAAGGTCTATCCACCAACCACTTCTCAATTCGAGAAACTCGCTCTTTGACAATTTCTAAGCGCACATACGCCCCTATCAACGACAGCAAAATTCCCAACATCGCGACGACAGAAAGGACGAACATTTGGTACTGAAAGACAAATACCCAGACAATTTGAAACACACTTGCCAACACCAGCAGATAACCCATCCGACGCAAACGGGGATTTTGTCGTTGTGCAGGGAGTACCTGATAAACCCCAAAGCTAATCAAACCGAGGTAAATCAGCCCCCAAATTGCAAAAGCATAGTCAGCCGGAATAATCGGCACCTCGCCAAAAAAAGTGCTGGAGATCTCCCCAATCGTTAGTCCACTGGGCGGGGCAATATTGGCATAGACATTGACGCCAAAGGCAGCCAGAATCGCAATCAACGTGGCAACCTGCCGCAACAAATCAGAGTCGAAGCCTGCTCGTGAGGATTTCATAAGAAACGATTAATCAACATTAAAAGCAGAGAATAATAAATCCTGCGGTTAACACCAACTCTATCGAAGTACTCACCTATAAATTCCTCTTTCTTCTCCCTCTTCTCTCCTCCGTGTCCTCCGTGTCCTCTGTGGTTCGTTTAAAAAATGTATAAACTCTCCCATTTAATTAAGCACATCAGACACAGCTTCCAGATGGGCAACTAACTTAACACCATACTCCGCTTCAAAGACATCTTTTTTGTCATCAAGACTCCATATTTCTAGACTGCAATCATCCTGGGGGTGGGAGGGTTGGAGATGCAGATGCAGTTCTTTCTGCTCCGGGATATACTCACACTGCACCTGATGAATTGCCCCAATCTGTCGCCTATCTAGGGCAACGGCGAGGCGCAAAATGGCACTAACTTGATCGACCAACTGCCGATGTTGCTTGCTAGGCAGGTTATTGTAGTTGTCGTGCTTTTTCTTGGGCTTGTTGCGACGATGATAACGAGCGAGATTGGCAATAACTTCAATCTCCGCTTCCGTATAGCCCAACAATTCGCCATTGCGAATCAGGTAGTAAGAGTGCTTGTGGTGGGCAGAATGGCTGACGTATAAACCGCAGTTGTGGAGGATGGCGGCAGCCCAAAGCAGTTCGCGGGCTTCGCCATCCCACTCGTGCAAATGTCCTTGAGTTTGATCAAATAAGCTGAGGGCAAACTTGGCAACGCGATCGCTATATTCCCGATTCACCTGATATTTTTGAGCGACTTTCAGGACGCTGCGCTGACGCACCTCACCCTGGTAGCGCAATCGGTCTTCAATTAAACCGTGAGCCAGCATCCAGTCAACGATGACGCCTTCTCGTAGCGCCCGTTCGCCAATCACTAAAGACTCCACACCCAGCAGCGACATCGCTTCTAATAAAATCAGTGAGCCTGCTAAGATAATTTCCGATCGCTTATCGGACATACCAGGAACATCAGCGCGTTCGGCGTAATTCATCTTTGCCAAGCGATTAACCAGATCCTGAACACTCTGGTAACTGAGTTCATAGCCCCTTAGGGGATTTGGCACCATCCCCAGCTTTTCCTTGGCATGAATTTCTGCCAACGTCTCAATTGTGCCGGAGGTGCCCACGAGTTGGGGCTGTTCTCCCGGTTTTAACGTTGCCAGCAACTCCTCAATCGGGCGTTCTAGCCTACCGCGTATGTAAGCTCGTAAGTAATTAAACTCGCGATCGCTAATCGGATCGCTGGAGACAAACTCAGCCGTCAGGCGCACTGCGCCAACTTTCGTACTGCTAAGGAAGCGGGGTTCGTGGCGATCGCCTAAAATCAATTCCGTAGAACCGCCACCGATATCAATAATGATGTGGGGCTGGCTACTAAATTCCATCCCCGATAGAACACCCAGATAAATGCGTCGTGCTTCTTCTTGACCGGAGATTAAATTAACAAATAAGCCAAGTTCTGAGTCTACGCGTTTTAGAAAGTCCCGTCCGTTGGGGGCTTCGCGCACGGCACTGGTAGCAACGGCAACAATTTGTTCGGCATCCAAGCTTTTTGCTAAGTCTTGACAGCGTTGTAACGCCGCCATGGCTCGATTCATTGCTTGGGGCGTCAACTCTCCGGTTTTTGGATCGCGATCGCCTAAACGTACCGTATCTTTTTCTTTAGCAATAATCGTAAAAGCTGGCAGGGCTGGCTCGATGCATACCACCACCATATGAATTGAGTTGGTTCCGATGTCGATAGCAGCAAGAATATGCTCTTTATCCATGCCAGAAACAGCACCATTTAGGGAACTTAATTTTGTGGATGTGTTGACCATGCCCATGTATCCAGCTAACAATGAATCTCCCAGACTCTACGGATAACGATATCTTGAAAAGGGAACGAGTAACTAGCTACTCTCTCCTGGAATTCAGTAGTCATCAAACTCTAACAACGCTATGCTGACCCAGCCGCAACCCAACTCTGTACCTACATGGCTTGCCATTGTTCGTCTTTTGCGATGGGACAAGCCAGAAGGACGCCTGATTTTAATGATTCCTGCCCTTTGGGCGCTCTTTTTGGCGGCTAAAGGAACACCCCCCCTGGGCTTAGTGGGTGCAGTCGTTTTAGGAACCTTCGCCACCAGTGCGGCGGGTTGTGCGATCAATGACTTATGGGATCGTGATATCGATCCCCAAGTCGAAAGAACACGCGATCGCCCCCTCGCCTCTCGCGCCCTCTCTATTCAAGTCGGCGTTGTTGTTGCTTTACTCGCCATGGGCTGTGCGGCAGTCCTCGCCTTCTATCTCAATCCCTTTACCTTCTGGCTATGCGTCGCCGCCGTCCCCATAATTATTTTCTACCCTGCTGCCAAGCGCGTGTTTCCCGTACCGCAATTAGTCCTTTCCATTGCCTGGGGCTTTGCCGTCCTGATTAGCTGGAGCGCTGTAACTGAAGGTCTAGAACTGGCAACCTGGCTGCTTTGGGGGGCAACGATCTTCTGGACGCTGGGCTTTGATACGGTTTATGCCATGTCAGATCGAGAAGATGACCGCAGAATAGGAATAAATTCCAGTGCCTTATTCTTTGGTGATTATGCCGCGTCAGCCGTTGGTGTTTTCTTTGCGGGGACTGCTGGCTTATTAGCCGCCTTGGGTGTAGTGATGCAGTTGCAATTCAGCTTTTGGCTAGCCCTCGCTGTGGCGACAGTCGTCTGGGCTTGGCAGTACTCTCGACTCCGCGATAAAGACCTTCCCAATCCTGCCTATGGTGAAATTTTCCGCCAGAATGTTTGGATTGGTTTTGTTGTGTTAGCCGGAATGATTGCTGGATCGGTTTTTTAGATAACTTCAGATCCTACTTGTAGGGTGGGTGTTTGTGTAGCCGTGACCCACCACTGAAACTAAAACCAATACCCATTACCCAAGATTAATCATGAGGAAAATTGTAATTGGCGTCATGGGGCCAGGAAGCGGAGCCTCAGACACCGACCTGCACAATGCCCACGAACTAGGCAAACTGATTGCCACAGAGCAATGGGTACTACTGACAGGGGGAAGAAATATCGGGGTAATGAATGCGGCTAGTTGTGGGGCAAAAGCCTCACAGGGGCTAGTGGTGGGGATTTTACCGACAGAAGATGACCGGGGTATTTCTGGAGCTGTAGATATTGCGATTATCACAGGGATGGGGAGTGCGCGGAATAATATCAATGTCCTCTCCAGCGATGTTGTGATTGCCTGCGGTATAGGGTCAGGTACAGCGTCAGAAATTGCCCTAGCTTTGAATGCGGGGAAAGACGTTATTTTGTTAAGTGAAAATCAGGAAAGTCAGGTATTTTTTAAAGGCTTATCGGAAAATCATTGCTGGATTGCTAAGACGCCACAAGAAGCGATCGCACTGGTTAAAAAGCTTTTGGCTAAGGGTTCTTAACTTGTCGGTGGGCAGTATCAACTTCAGCCCCAGGCTGATTGTTAAAACTACCCTACTTGCTCTTTTTCTTCCGTGAATTCTTATTACCTGAAAGCGTCTTTTTAGCCAATTTTGTAGTATAAAAAGCAGCGCCTACCGTCGCAAATAAACCACCAACTTGTAAGGTTAATTGACCTTTTCCGCCACCGCCACTCATCAAATTAGCACCAATTGAACCTAAGTAAACGTACATAAAGATTACGGGTAGCATTCCTAGCCAGGAGAAGAAAAAGTAGTGCCGAAATCTAACTTTAGTGAGGCTAAAACCGTAGTTCAAAATATTGGAAGGAACGATGGGAGAAAGGCGAGTCAGAAAGATGATTTTCCAGCCTTCTTTGGCAACGGCTTCATCCAATAGGGCAAATTGGGGACGTTTGGCAATCCATTTTGTGATTCGTTTGCGTGCAACAGTACGACCTAACAAAAAGCAGGCACTTGCGCCCAAGGTGTCAGCGATAGAGATGACAATAACGCCTTTGAGAAAACCGAACAAGGTGCCTGCGGCTAAGAAGAGGACGGCGGCGGGTAAGCCAATCAGGGTCGCTAAAATGTAAATAACCACAAAAGCTGGCAATGCCCAATGACCAAGGGTTGTTAGCCAGTTCCTAATCATGACAAGCCACTCTTGGACGGGTAAAAGCATTAACGCCGCGATCGCTACGGCTACAACCGCAACTAGCAGCAACCATCCTTTATTCTTTGCCAGCCAGTCCTTGTTCATGCTTTCTACTTTCTACAAGCTTGAATTAACTAAACGCTTTGCGGAGGGTGCTTCACCCATTACAGTGGCTAGTAAGCCTTGAAACAAACCGATACCATCTGTAGCGCCTAGCATGGAGTCTGAGGCACGTTCGGGGTGGGGCATCATGCCCAAGACATTACCTTCCTGATTACAAATTCCGGCAATGTTACCTACAGAACCGTTGAGATTACAAAGTTCCTCCGTCTCACCCGTTGCATTGCAATAGCGGAACAAAACCTGGTGATGGTCTTCCAAGGCTTTCAACGTGTCGGCATCAGCATAGTAGCGACCTTCACCATGAGCAATCGGTAGGGTAATTACCTGTCCTGTCGAGTAAGCTGATGTCCAAGGGAGGTCGGTACGCTCGACTTTTAAGGGAGCGCGATCGCAAATAAAATGTAAGTCCCGATTCCGTACCAAAGCACCAGGTAATAATCCGGCTTCAGTCAAGACTTGAAAACCATTGCAGATGCCTAAAACATACTTGCCCTGTTTGGCATGGTTTACCACCGCTGGCATCACGGGAGAAAACTGCGCGATTGCGCCACAGCGCAAGTAGTCGCCGTAGCTAAAGCCTCCCGGTATGACGACAACATCCAGATCAGAAATATCCGTTTCTTCATGCCACACAAAGCGCGTTGGCTGACCGAGTAAGTCGCGAGTAACATAAGCTACATCGCGATCGCAATTTGAACCCGGAAAAACAATCACTCCAAACTTCACGCCGTTACTCCCGCTTCTACAGGTGCAGATGTTTCGACCAAATCAAATCGGTAATTTTCAATCACAGGATTTGCCAATAACTGGTCGCAAATTTTGTCAAGTTGTTCCCGTGCTGCCGATTCATCAGCAGCCCTTAGCGTCAGTTCGATATACTTACCAATTCGTACCTGCTCAACATTGTCATACCCCAACTGCTTCAGTCCGCCTTGGACAGCAACTCCCGCCGGGTCTAAGACCGAAGGTCGGAGGGTAACATAAATGCGAGCTTGATAGTGATGAGTCACTAGTCTCCCCTAAATTCTCAAAACGCTTCTTCAAGTTTGAACTACCAAGCCCCAAGTCAGCACAAGATTTCTCAAGCGATCCATAATACTGGTCATGAAACTCCAACGCACCCGCTCTCAAGAACGAATTTTGACGTTACTCAAAACCCTATCACGCCCCATTTCTGCCCAAGACCTGTATATAGAACTGCGAAATAGTAACCACAGTATGGGTCTAGCTACGGTTTATCGTTCCCTAGACGCCTTAAAACTGGAAGGTTCTGTACAGGTCAGAACCTTAGCCAATGGCGAATCGGTCTACAGTTCCCTACAGCAAGACCAACATCACCTCACCTGCTTGCAATGTGGTGAATCTATCACCATCAACGAGTGTCCTGTGCATGATTTAGAACACGAGTTACAAGATTCGCACTCCTTTAAGATTTACTATCACACCCTGGAGTTTTTCGGATTGTGCGATCGCTGCGCCGTCGCTAACAAGACTAATGAAGCTGATTCCAGCACACACCATCATTAAGCGGTCAGAAAATTTCTCCCATTACCATTGTCAGGAGTGGTTGGGTAAGAGGTGGGAAACCCAATCAGAAAAGGCTACTTACGATTGAATTTTGTCTTCAAATCGTTGAGGGTGGATGGTTTTGACGGCGTCTGGCGTTGTGTGGGGCTACTTTGCCCGTTGGTAGCACCATCGGCGGAACGCATCGACAAACTGATCCGCTTCAGCTTCTCATTCACTTCCATTACCCGCACTTTCACGACTTGTCCCACTTTGACGATTTCTTTGGGGTCGGAAACAAAGCGGTCAGCTAGTTGTGAAATATGCACTAGTCCATCTTGATGCACCCCGACATCAACGAATGCGCCAAAATTTGCCACATTAGTGACGATTCCTTCTAATTCCATACCGGGGGTAAGGTCAGTAATCTCTGTAACGCCTGCCTTGAAAGTGGCGTATTTAAACTCAGCACGGGGGTCACGTCCTGGCTTTTCTAACTCGCTGATGATGTCTCGCAGGGTGGGTTCGCCAACGGTGTCGGTGACGTATTTCTTCAGGTTCATTGACTGAAGGCGATCGCCCACTTTTGTAATATCAGTAAGGGGGACATTAAGATCGAAGGCGATCGCTTCTACCACTTTGTAACTCTCAGGATGCACCGCCGTATTATCCAAAGGATTGTTACCCCCGCGAATTCGTAGGAATCCTGCCGCCTGTTCAAAAGCTTTCGGGCCTAATTTGGGTACCTTCAGCAGTTGGCGACGATTTTTAAACGCACCATGCTCGTCACGATAGGTAACAACGTTTTTCGCTACCGTTAGCGTCATCCCAGAGACAAAGGTTAGAAGTTCCTTCGAGGCGGTATTTAGATCCACCCCCACATAGTTCACGCAGCTTTCTACCGTCTCATCGAGATTCTTCTTCAGTAACTTCTGGTCAACATCGTGCTGATACTGCCCAACACCAATCGATTTCGGGTCGATTTTCACCAACTCGGCTAAAGGGTCTTGCAGGCGACGACCGATACTAATCGCGCCTCGTACCGTCAGATCCAAATTCGGGAACTCTTCCCGCGCCACATCACTGGCGGAGTAAATTGACGCGCCCGACTCATTTACCATCACTTTAATCGGCTGGCGTTCCATCGTTTTTAGCACCTCCCCGACAAACTCATCCGTCTCGCGAGAAGCCGTACCGTTCCCAATGGCAATTAGCTCAATGTTGTGCTTCTCAATCAGCGTCTTGAGGATACTAGCCGCTTGCAGGCGTTGTCCGGCACCTGTATGGGGGAAGATTGCCTGATAGTCGAGAAACTTTCCCGTTTCATCTAGAGCCGTCACCTTACAGCCCGTGCGGAATCCGGGGTCAACTGCCAGGGTGGGCTTCATGCCAGCCGGAGCAGATAATAGCAACTCTCGGAGGTTGCTTTCAAAGGTTTTTATCGACTCAATATCGGCATCCAGTTTCTTCGCCCCGCGCACTTCGCTAATCAGGGAGGTTTTGATCAAACGGTTGAAAGCGTCTTTCAGCATTCCCTGGTAAAAGTTCCGCACCGTTCGGTCTTTGGTACGAATTTCCTCGGACTCCAGGTAAGCTAGCACCGCGTCTTCATCAAAGGACAGTTCAACCTGCAAAACTTTCTCCGTCTCACCCCGGAAAATGGCAAGCAGATTGTGCGAGGCGATGTCTTTCACCCTGGCTTGAAAGTTGCGGTACATCTCGAACTTGGTGCTACCTTCGGGATGGTCGTCTTCTTTGATGCGCGAGGCAAACAGCCCGTTTTGCATTAGGTAGTCGCGCAGGTAAGCCCGCAACTTAGCTTTTTCAGACACGTCTTCGGCGAGGATGTCGGAGGCACCTTTGAGGGCGTCTTCTACTGTTTTGACGCCCTTCTCCTGGGAGAGGTACTTTTCCGCCTCGTTGTCTAAGGATGCAGGTTGCGCGTTGGGCTGGTTTAGGGCTTTGATAAATTCAGCGAGGGATTCTAAGCCTTTTTCCCTAGCAATGGTGGCGCGGGTTCTACGTTTGGGTTTGTAGGGGAGGTAGAGGTCTTCGAGTTCGGTTTTTTGTAAGCAGGCGGTGATTTTAGTTTTGAGGAGGTCGGTGAGTTTGTCTTGAGAGGCGATCACTTCTAAAATTACCGCTTTCCGTGCTTCTAGTTCGGTTAGGTAGGTAAAGCGTTCAGAAATATCTCGCAGTTGCACTTCGTCAAGGGAGCCAGTGCGCTCTTTGCGGTAACGGGCAATGAAGGGAATGGTTGCTCCCTCAGCAAACAGTTCTAGAGTACTTTTGATCTGGCAAGGATTCAGGGAAAACTCTTCTGCCAGGAGTTGAGTGATATTCAGCATTGAGTGTATTAGCAGTGATGAATCTGACAGTTGGTGTGGTGACTATCGTAAAACACTAGTCAAGGGTGGTGAGGTTGTAGCGATCGCAAAGGGATTTGAGTTTTTGGAGAAAGCGATCGCGCACGCTATCCGGGGCAACAATCTCGCAGTCTTTTTCATAGGGCAACACTTCTCGATATAACCAGAACGTACTGGACACTTTCCGAATAACTTGCAGCACCTCTCCTTGGGACTCCTGGCTAATATCATCAGGCTTAGATTCATAAGCACGAGCAAGCCATCCGTAAAAGTGTAATTGCACTTTTATAAGATCTTGGTCATCTCTCCACTCCCCCTCTGTTGGTAAGACGGCTAAATTTGTAATTCGATCTAACCGCAACGAGCGATTGTGAGCGAGTTCGGGAATATCCTGATTGCCCTCTGTCTCTTCGTTCCAAGTTTCTAGGTAGAACCGCTTTTCCCTAAATTTGATTTGGGCATGACGGACGGTGAATTCCCACGCTCGCTTTTGGGAATCCTGATAGTAGAGGCGAAACGGCTGTCGGTTTTCAATCTGCCGATCGAGCAGAACGCGCCAAGCTTCAACAGGCTGACTGATTTGCGCTAAGAGGGACTGGCGTAGAGGTGCTTCGAGGTTACCCCGTTCTAATAACAGTCCAACGAGGGTTTGGGCTTCAAGGATGTAGCCGGAATCAATCAGTAATTTAGTGGCTTGCTCTAAGGATTGTACTTGCACTGAAGTCAGAGCAAATCGCTGTCCTACTTCTAGGTTTTGTTGGGCGATCGCGACAATCAAACCAGAAATACTAGGACGGTCGCCCCAAAGAATATCGAGACGAGCGGCGATCGCTTCTAGCTGTTCCTTAGTTCCTGGCGGAATTGACAGTGTAATTGTTTCTTTTTTTCTCGTCATCCTAAAAGTACACTTGCAAATTTAGAAAAAGTATGTCATTTTGGATTTATTCAAATATAGATTACTTTCAGACAAGAGCAGTGCAGCCATGACAGCCTACTCGATTGTGCTTCAATCTCTATACTCGCGTCTGTGCGAGAAAACTCCTGAAGGGATAACCTTACCGACCGAATGGTCTTCACTCTCCTGGCATCAAGCGGCAACCTTTGAAGCGCTGAAAGATTCGAGCGTCGATGTTGTCTTCAACACTGCCGTGACGGGTGACGGTAAAAGTTTGGCGGCATATCTGCCAGCAATGACCAGTCGCACGTACACTTTCGCCGCCTACCCGACAAATGAACTGGCACGGGATCAGGAAAAGCAGGTACGAAGTTACAAAAACAAGTTTCAGCCTGAATACGATCCGCAAATCTATCGCTTGAATGCAGCGATTCTTGAGGAGTTTATTGAAACAAATAAGCTGCCTTCAAAGCAGGCGGGATTACTCAATCGTTCGGATAATTCAGAGATTCTTCTGACTAATCCTGATATTTTTCACTACATTCATGACTTCCGCTATCTTCGGCGCAACAAAGAGGGTAAGGGGGACAATCCCAATCGGCTATTTGCCAATATTGACAAGAACTATAAGTTATCCGTTTTTGATGAGTTTCATATTTTCTCATCTCCCCAGATTACTAATATACTTAACGCTATCTTGCTGATTAAGCATACAGTTCCTGGCAAGCAGTTTCTCTTTCTCTCAGCTACTCCCAATGAGTTATTGCAGGAGTTTTTGTACAAAGCCGGACTGAAGTACCGTGTTATTAATCCGGTAAAGGAGGGTGGTTATAGATTTTCCTTAGAGAAAGGTGATAAGAATTGGCGGCAAATTAGTCAGCCAATTGCCCTGATATTTCCTCGAAATCTAGAACCGAACTCGCGTTCTAGTTATGAATGGATTTTAGAGAATGCAGAAACAACAATTTTGAGATTCTTTCAGGATTATCCATCTAGTAAGGGAGCAATTATCCTCAACTCAATTGCAGCGGTTAAAAAGCTACTTCCGAGGCTGAAGGAGATTTTTGAGCCGTTAGGATTTAAGGTTCGAGAGAATACAGGTTTGACGGGAGAGACAGAAAAATCAAAGTCTGTTGAAGAGGCAGATTTACTGCTGGGAACCTCTACGATTGATGTAGGGGTGGACTTTCGGATTAATTTTTTAGTTTTTGAAGCGGCGGATGCAGGTAACTTTATTCAGCGCTTGGGACGGTTGGGTAGGCATGAAGGGTTTGATGCGTATCAGGCTTATGCGTTGCTACCAAGGTTTATTGTAGAGCGACTGTTTGAGGCTGAGTCGCACCCATTGCAAGATGGCGAGACTTATGATCGCCTTACTTTCTCTGATTCTGTTCGCTCTCACTTTGCTTTCGTTAATGAGTTTGAAAAATATCCCCAACGGTGGGGGGGAATTCAATCAGCTTGTGTTTATTCAGAATTACTGAGACTTACTCATCAGTATCCCAAAGCAGCACAGGGATTTGGTAATGATATTCAAAACGTATTAGGAATTAGTGTTAAGAAAAAATTCGGACAAATTAAACACTGCCAGCGGGAAGGAAAGCAGAAAGTTGTTGATGAAGCGCGGAGTTTCCGAGGAAGTAGCCAACTCAATTGTGCCATCTACGATGCAACGAATCGAGATGAACCAGAAAACGAACGTTTCAAAACCTACAATCTTCCCAGCCTTTTGAGTAACTTTACATTTGAGTGGCGGGAGAAGGAAGCTTTTCTGGAACGCGCAAAGAAAGCTGGTGTTGCAACGAACCGCTTTGAAAAGGCGTTGTGTTACCTGAAGTTAACAGGTTATCGAGAGGTGCGGGAAGACTGGCACTTTTACCATACAGGAGAGGTTGGCGAGATTGCCAAGTCGGGTAAGGTGCAAGTTCTCAAGGGTTTGCAGGTTTGGCAACCTCACGGTAGTGGCAGGAATCAGGTTAGTAAGAAGCTGAGTAGCCGAGGTTTGGTGTGCTTCGTGTGCGATCGCGATCGCGCCTCTGTCCGCGCCACACTGGGATTACCAATCCACTTCCAAGTCTATGCCTTGAGTAATGAGTTAAACGATGCCAATCCTCGCTACAGCATTGCCTTTGGTCAGTCGGCGCTGTTGCTGGAGACGCTAGCTTGGCACTGGAAGCCGAAGGAGGATGAAGGTTGGATTTGCTAGAAAGCTTGCGGAGAAAGGGCTTTGCCCGAAATCAGAAGGCGACAGTTTTTCAATCCCTAAGAGGTATTAGTGAAAGTGCAGCACTGAACTGCAACCCTTTCTCCTTGTATATAGGATACACGATTTTGTCACCGCCCTTACTCATACGGCTACAGTAACTATTTCATAAGGCTACAGTAACTGCTTGACGTTTTAGGGGGAGGCAAGGATGATGGTAGAAACCACCATCAGCAGGTACTTATGGATATTCATCTCAGTGATGCCGATATCGCTCAAATGCCAGAACCGGGTCGTACCTTGTTTCTCAACTGGCTTCCCGAATACCTGGAAATCAAAAAGTTCCATCCAGTAGCCGTTCCTCAACAGTCCGAAAAACCTGAAGTATCTTTTGTTCAGCTAGATCTTTCTGTTGAACCTCAAAACCCTCAGCAAGAGACAGAACACACCCATGTTAGGCTCACTCAGCTATTTGAGGCGGGTATCACCCAACAGGGGATGGTAGTTCGAGTCAAGCTAAAGCGGAACTTAGCAAAGCGCTTTGGACGCCAGTACAGAGAAGGACTTGAAATATCTCCCAAAGGAACAATCGTTTTCAACGGACAAGAGTTTGATAAACCGAGTCCCCTAGCAGCAAAGGTTAATGGTAGTTCAGCTAACGGTTGGGAATACGTCAAGGTCAAGAAAAATGACCAGTGGGTTTGCTTAGATGAGTTGCGTCAAATTTGGAGAAAGACCAATGACTAAGAAAAATCTGTTATCTCGAATTTCGATTGACCCGAATATTTGTTTCGGCAAACCTTGTATTCGCGGACATCGTATTTGGGTGTCTTTGATACTGGATTTTCTCGCTAACGGTACGACTATTGACGAGATTCTAGAGGACTATCCTGGTTTAGAAAGGGATGATATTTTTGCCTGTATTGCCTACGGTGCAGAAATGGCGAGGGATTCCTATGCCGAGATTCCTCTGGAGATGAATGGATGAGGCTGAAGTTAGATGAGAATCTTAGCAGCCGTATGGCAACGCTATTGCGTTCAGCAGGACATGATGTCGCTACAGTGCCGGGACAAGGCTTGTCTTCAACACCAGATACGCAATTAATTGAAATTTGCCGCAGTGAAGGTAGATGCTTAATCACATTAGATCGGGGTTTTGGCAATCGCCTTCGATTTAAACCGTCTGATTATTCAGGAATTGCAGTTATTCGCTTACCCAAGCAACCCAGTCCAGGAGATTTGCGTGAGGCAGTTGAGATATTAATTGCTGGGTTGGAACAAGCAGAAATCGAAGGGAAGCTGTGGATTATTCAACGGGGAGCGATTCAGGAGTATCAACCCATCGAGCCAGAGGAGGCAGATGAATGAGCGCAGAACAATTATCTTTATTTGATGAAAACTTTGATGAACTGCCGCTAGAACCCTTAGACCTTGATACTAAAGAGGAAGAGGATGATGAGGCTCCAGCAAAAGCTGAACTTTTAACAATTCGATTATTTAGAGATGCCATTAGAGAGGCACCAGGAAATAAAGGCGATCGCACCTTAGAAACCTTTGCCGAATATGTCTTACCTAACCTAATTCAGCAGTTAGTTGGTGCAACGGCTAAAGGTGGTCAATTTGCAGAAGATAGACGTGCCGAAGGGAAGAATGTAGAGCGCAGTAAAGAAGACCAATCCTTTACCTCACACTTACTCAACGGCTTATTTCCTACCTATCGAATTCTTAAGACACTCAAAACAGACGTAAAAGAAACTAATCCAGTTAAACGCAACTGCGGTGAAGCGGAAATTTCCCTCTTTATCGCTTCCTATATCTTGCATGACTTTGATAAATTTCCTGATTATCGAGAATGGTTGAAAAACTCAGACGGAACATTCCAAAACCGTGACTGGCGAGATAACCCAGCTAAGAAATCAGAAGCACCTGACTTTGGACGGGGATATATTGCTCAAAAAATTTGTGATTTTGGCTTAGATTACCTACTCGGTGATAACTGGAAGTCTCAAATTGACGATATTGTTTGGCTTAGTCATAATGCTGGCGTTAAATGGGATGCCGATTTGGGTCTTGAGAGTCGCGGATTAACACCTAAATTAGATGGAAGAGTGCGAGGAACGCTGGCAAGTTTAGTTAGACTATCCGATTTATTTGCTTCCGTCATTAAGCATCCCAGCGATATCCTTTATAGCAAGAATGAAACGAGTGATAAGAAGGAAAATTTAGCTGAGATATTGGAGAGCATCAGTAATCATCAGCTGAAGTTTAGCTATCATTCCCTTTCAGATAATCGTGGTGTTTTAACTAATATTCTCAATAATGCCTTGATGGAAGCACATCCAAATGAGTTTTATACGCCACTGCTGTACTTACCTGATGGGGTTGTTTATTTAGCCAAAGCTGATGCACCAACAATTGATACAAGTACGATTCCTGAACAGGTTATTGCAAAAATTCGCAGTTTTTGTGCTGAGAGACTGAAGCAAAAACCTACTGGGTTTAGTCGAGATGGTAAGGGATTTAAGTTTGCAGATTACTACTGGCTGTTTTTTGATACATCTGAGTTGATGGAAGTCAGTATTACAGCGGCTTGTAATCTCATTCCCAGTACCAAACCTTCTTCAGCGAAAAAGCGGAGTGAGAGTTTAGTTAAATTCAAAAATCAGGGAGATTTACCAGAAGACATTAATGTTGAGTTTGAAGCCGATTACCGTATTGATCGCCTTGCTGAATTTGGCGATACGCTGTGTCGTGGGATTTGGAATGATTGGTGCGATCGCTTCAATAACTCCCAAAAGCAAAAACCGAAAGCCAAACGTCAGACTCTGCCTGAATTAGACCTAACCCAGAAATTAGCCGAACACTTGGGATTGTCTGAAAAAATTCCCGAGCTAAGAGCAATTCAATCTCTCAAAAAAACAGGCGGCGTTCCCCTAGATTGGTATTATCTCGCTGCACAATATCTACAGCAAAATAAAGGGTTAGATGAAAACCAGTTTCGTCAGCAAATGGCAAACATGGTGAGTTATGCAGCAAGCTTAATTCAACCCATAATCGAAGAGTTTACGATTCCCGATGGTTGGGAGGATTTGCGAACATATATCAGCCGAGTTGTGACTCTACCTACAGGTGCAGTGACGCCACCAGAGGTTAACCCTTTCTTAGTCGAACTCAACCGATACGGTGCTGCAAAAATAACTGGAAGAGGACGGGAAAATGTCTGTGCTATGTCCAGTTCTCCCTACACGGTTACTGAACAAATGGAGTCAGCAACTCTGTTTGCTCCTCAAGTTTACAGTAATCGCCAGATTCTATTTAACGCACAAGCGGCTAAACGACAAATTTGCTCAATTTGGTCAATTGAGATCATGTTGAGGCAAATTTTGATGAATCAAACAAACGCTACAGGAGCAGATTTTGAGGGGCGAAAGTATCGGTATCTCTATCTTTATCCTGCTTATTTCTTTACGCCAGAAACAAATAGGTTCTTACAAAAGGCTTACACCTGGATTGCCAGAACTCGATTTGATGCCGATATCCGCAAGCATTTGATTAGCGATAAACAAGTGGCGTGGTTCAATACGGAGAATTATCAACAAGTCGATTCCTTGTTAATTCAAGAAGACTTGCAGCCCGAAAATGACCGTACATTTAAACTAAACTATCCAGAAAATCAGCCGCTAACATTCTTTTTCTTAGCACTACCACCAGGAAGAGATGCAACCGATACTGAATCTTGGATAATGCCAGCTTGGTTAGCCTTTGTCTTACCGCTAATTTTAGATGTAAAAGCAGTTGCGTCAGAATCTCCCGTACCGCCGTTTATCAGTGGTGCTGATTTTGAAAAGACTGCCGTCCTCGATGGCGAACATCAAGCGATTCGTTCTTTAGTAAGAGAGGATGAATACCGCTTAGATAGTATTCTGCCTCGTGAATCAAATCAGCGTAAATTTTCACCATTAAATGCTTTAAGTGCGGCTTATTGCATTCATTTAGAAGTGAATCGAAAAAAAGATGGAAACCCAGACTGGGGGAAGTTAGCGGCATTAGCTCGCGATTTAGAAACTAACTCACTCTATGTGTTCCACTATCTCACGAAATGGTTACGGAAACAGGACAAACTTGAAACCGTTCCCGTTGCCAAAATCAAGCTGTATTTCGACTTTTACCACTACTTCGATCCAAAAGGAGACGATATGACCAAGCTCCATGAACTGACAACACTCTATCGCAAATTCTACAGAGCGGGTTCAAAGAATAAAGGCAAACCATATAAACCACCAACTGCTAACGCAATTCTTAAGCCAATTGATGAAGCGGCTGATGTTGTTTTGAAGGCTAACAAAGCTTTAGCTTACGGTACTGAATCCCTAATAGAGCTTGTTACAGGGCGTTTAGCAAGTTTGATGAAAAGGGTTGAGCGAAGTGATGCTGAAGGAAGGCGTACTTATGGGTTGATTGATGGAGAACGAAGATACCTTAGATCAGAAGAAGAACGTCAGGCAATTCATCAATTTTCTGAATACTTTGTGAAGGAGATTTTTGAAAAAATGTTCAAATGTGATCGCGCTCGTCTTGCTGGCACCCAATTAAACCTAATCCGGGATACCTGTGAGTACCTTTATCGATTAGAAGATGACCAAGAACGTCGGGAACGCCAGCAAGATGAACCGGAAGATGTTCCTGAATTAAATACTGAAGAAGTTAGCTAGATAGTCTTTGTCAATACCTACAAATTGGAGTAAAACCAATGAACCTTATTAACACTGTTGATTCCAAATTTTTCCATTCCGAAATTCCGGCTAAACCAATGGGCAAATATGCTCACTTCATAACCCTTCGCGTTACCGAGTCTTACCCCCTATTTCAAACCGATGGTGAGTTGAATAAAGCAAGAGTTCGTGCGGGAATTGAACGGAAAGAAACCATTAGTCGTCTTGCCATGTTTAAGCGCAAGCAGTCTACACCCGAACGCTTAACCGGGCGGGAACTGCTGCGTAATTACCAAATCGGTGACTGGGAAAAGTGTGACTACAACGTTGATTTCAGCAAGACGACACCGGATTGCATTCTCTATGGTTTTGCTATTGGTGATTCGGGTTCAGAGAAATCTAAAGTTGTTGTTGATACCGCTTTTTCCATTACTCCCTTTGACGATTCTCACTTCAACTTTACCCTCAATGCTCCTTTTGAGAGCGGAACTATGAGCCGCAATGGTGAAGTAACTAGCCGGATTAATAGCCAAGATCACATTTTACCCCAAGTCTTTTTCCCTAGTATTGTGACGCTGAAAGACCCAACTGAGTCGGGATTTCTCTACGTTTTCAACAACATCCTTAGAACACGCCACTATGGAGCGCAAACTACACGTACTGGTCGAGTTCGTAATGAGTTGGTTGGAGTTGTTTTTGGGGATGGCGAGATTACCAGCAATCTGCGCTGGACACAAAAGATATACGACTTGATGAGTAATGCAGGTCAAATTCAACCGCCTGATCCTCTTAATGAAGATGAAGTTGTAGCCGCTGCAAGAGAAGCGATCGCTGAACTCATGTCTAAAGAATGCATACCTCACACTGATTTTATTGGTGATTCGTTAATACCGCTTCTAAATGAAGTTAAATCAATAATCAGTGATGAAAATCGCTTGAAAACAATGTTGATACAGGCGAACGCTGAATCATCTACCTACGCTGGGAAACATATTTCCAAAAAATCAGATAAAGGCAAAAAGGATAAAAAAGGAGCCGCCGCCACGGAGTAAATATGACCATTATCTATCGCTATCAGCTTGAGCTTCACGATAGCCTTTACTTTGCTACTCGTGAGATTGGACGATTGTATGAAACAGAGCCAATAATTCACAATTACGCCCTCTGTTATGCCCTAGGGTTGGTGGATAGCGACGCTTACTCTACTACGGTTGCCGAAGAACATTCCTATCGCTACTTTTGTCCGGAACAAGTTCCCAAATATGAGGAGCATTTAACGCCGCTGAATCTACAGGGAATTTATGTCACTCCCGCACGGGCACTCAAGCATACGGCTACTCTCAGTACCTGGAAGTATGCAAACAACAACTATCACGTTGAGATGGAGAAAACTCAGAAAAACATTCCCAGTTTTGGCAGAGCAAAAGAGATTGCCCCTGAAAGTAAATTTGAGTTTTTTGTAATTTCTGAAAAGTCGTTGAAACTGCCGAAATGGATTCGCTTAGGGAAATGGATGAGTAAGGCAGAAATGAAGATTGAGGAAATTCCCAAGTTTAAACGCTCTGAAGGTGAATTCACTTTTCCTTATCCCCTCAACCCTTTGGATGTGATGTTCTCGCATCAAGTGATTAGCTATGACGTAGTAAATATGCCCCCAGTCAGTCTCATCCAAAATATTAAAATGCGAGGGCAATTCTACGAGTTTGAAGGTCTAAAAATTCCAGCTTGTATGCAGTATTGCTTTAGAGGATGAGTCTAAATTGAACTGATTGAAATCAAAAAAGTAGATGTAGAGATGCCCCATAGCCTAGTTCTCAACTTACTTCCCCAGTCACCAATTCCGTTGCAATTCCTGTCTGGAAGGCATTTACATGCTCTGTTTCTCACCCTCGTCAGTTCGGTAGACTCTCAGTTGGGTGACTACTTGCACGATGCAAAAGCTGACAAAGCTTTTACTCTCAGCTCTTTGCAAATTAATCGGTATAAGCGAGTGGGATGGCGCGACTCAACTTTGCGTTGGGAACACAAAGAGGCAATTCCTGCGGGTACTCCTTGCTGGTGGCGCGTCTCTCTTCTCGATGACACCTTATTTAGCAGACTTACCCAATTGTGGCTAAATCTTAACCCAGAACATCCTTGGCATCTTGGCCCTGCTGACTTGCATATTACCAGCATTCTCGGTACTCCCCAATCGACTCATGCTTGGGCAAATGCGAGTACCTATGCTCAACTTTACGAGGAAGCATCTGAAAGCGATCGCACTATTCATTTTGCCCTCTGTACTCCCACCGCTTTTCGTCAGGGACAGTACGACACCGCCCTTCCTACCAGAGAGAGTGTATTCAACAGTCTTCTCAATCGCTGGAACAAATACAGCGGGATTGAATTATCTCCCCTGTTTCTAGAGTCAATCTTTCCCAGTTTTTTCAACATCCGCACTGAAATTGCCACCGACTCTCGCAGCAAGTTTATCGGCTGCGTCGGCGATCTCACCTTTCGCATCTTAGGAGATGTAGAGCCGCTGCACATCAAGCAAATCAACGCCCTGGCTGATTTTGCCCTCTACAGTGGTATTGGGAGAAAGACGCCGATGGGTATGGGTATGGTGCGGCGGTTGAACCAGTAGAGACATTGCAGAAGAGATATAAGAGGCGTTTTATGAAACGTCTCTACTTTGAGCATCGCTGTAGTCCAAAATATCAGCTCACTTACATATATGAATGACACTGACTACATTCCCATCGCCTCCCTCAACCAATACGCCTACTGCGCTCATCGTTGCTGGCGGATGTTCTGTTTGGGAGAGTTTGCCGATAACCAGTACACCATCGAAGGAACTAGCCTGCACGATCGCGTCCATACGTTGGGGGAAGGACACCGGGAGGAAACTTGGCAAGTTCGAGCAATTTGGCTGAAATCAGAACGCTACGGGCTAATCGGGAAAGCGGACTTGATTGAAGAAACGGACGGGCGTTTGTACCCTGTGGAGTACAAGCGGGGGAAGCGGGGAGAGTTTGATAACGATGAGTTGCAAGTGTGCGCCCAGGCGCTTTGCTTGGAGGAGATGACGGGAAAAAGTATCTCCCAAGGCTACATTTACTACGCCCAGTCTCACCAACGCCAACTTGTTGAGATTTCAGCCGCCCTCCGAGAACAGGCGATCGCTACTATCACCGCCGTCACCACGCTCTTGCAAACGGGCAAAATGCCGCCAGCCGTTTACAGCAAACGCTGCTCTGGATGCAGCCTTCATCGCGCCTGTCTTCCCCAAGCGGTGGCAAAAGTGAGCCGCTACAAAGAAGCTATTTAAAGGGGTAGACACTAATCAACTTTAAGCCCAGAGATTGTAAGAGCCTAGGGCTATGCACAAAAAACCGCCGGAGTTTACCCTCGAACGAAGTGAAGGGCGGGCTAAATCAAGGCATTGTCGAAACTAATATCTAAGGAGTGTAATCAACGATGGGAACTGTCTACATCACTCAGCCGGATGCTTTCATTGGCAAAATTGACGAGCGTTTAAATGTCAAGGCGAATAAACAAACCTTACTGGATGTCCCCCTACTAAAGGTTGATGGTGTCGTTGTTTTGGGACGTGCTACCATTTCCCCCGCCGCCCTTACCGAACTCTTAGAGCGCCAGATTCCCCTCAGCTTTCTCACGGGGACAGGTCGCTATCTAGGTCGTCTTGAGCCAGGATTGAGCAAAAATATCTTTGTGCGCTCGGCGCAATGGCAAGCCGCAGGGGAGTCAGAGAAGGCGGTGCAGGTCGTTAGAGGCTGCGTGCGCGGTAAGCTGAAGAACTATCGTAACCTGCTAATGCGTTCCCAACGGGAAAATCCCTCCCTCAGCCTGCAACCCGCTATTACCCGTTTAGAACAAGCGATCGCTCCCATCAGCAAAACTGCCTCAATCGCCTCCCTGCGAGGGTTAGAGGGGTCAGGGAGTGCCGCCTATTTTGGCTGTTTCGGTCAACTGATTCGTGCTGAAGGCTTTCAGTTTAACGCCCGACGCCGCCGCCCTCCTACTGATCCGGTGAATGCTTTACTCAGCTTTGGTTACTCGCTACTCGCCCATGATTTGCAAAGCGCGATCGCTATTGTTGGCTTTGACCCCTATTTAGGCTACCTGCATACTGAACGTTACGGTCGCCCCTCTTTAGCATTGGACTTGATGGAAGAATTTCGCCCCCTAGTTGTCGATGCGGTGGTACTGGCGGCGTTGAATAAGCGATCGCTTACTCCCAATGACTTCACCTGCGAACCCCTCAGCCAAGCTGTCTCCCTAACTAAAGATGGACTGCATACTTTCTTGCGCCTATACGAACAGAAGAAACAGTCCAAGTTTAAGCATCCCGTTCTCGGTCAGCAACGCACTTACCAAGAAGCTTTTGAAACGCAAGCGCGACTATTAGCCAAGTTTTTGCTAGGACAAACCGAACAATACCCACCCCTGATTCTCAAGTAAGTCTCATTAGAACGGCTATATGGACATTGTTGTTACCTACGACATTCCTGAAGATAAACGTCGCACCAAAATTCACAAAATCCTGAAATCTTACGGTCAGTGGATGCAGTTCAGTGTTTTTGAGTGCAACTTAACTGATACTCAGTACGCCAAATTGCGATCGCGTCTGAGTAAGTTGATCAAACCCCAAGAAGACAGTATCCGTTTTTACTTCCTCTGCGCCTGCTGCAAGAATAAAGTAGAAAGAATAGGCGGAGAGCAACCACGAGACGAATCCATCTTCTTCGTCTAAGGCGCGACAGGGTAGGTGTTTGATTGTCTCTTCTTTGAATTTTGGCTGAAACCCTTACCCTGCCGACCGTTGAACCTATTAAAGCCTAAAAACGATCTGTGCAACGTCTGAAACTTTTACTAGACAGTACTTTGAGCTAATCAGTGTTGATAAGCCCTTGCCCTCAATTCCCTCTTCTATGCTATAATTCCATCAATTCGCGCAACTGTACCTTGAAAACTACATACAACAAGGGTTTCAGCTCCCGTTTTAAAACCTCTTAATCCCTATCAGGGATTGAAACTGGGCTGTACGCTGCTTAGTTGAATCAGCGCTTTTGGTTTTAAAGCTTCTTAATCCCTATCAGGGATTGAAACGGAAATGTATCGTAGCTTGTTACACTTTGTCGTTTTGGTTTTAAAGCTTCTTAATCCCTATCAGGGATTGAAACGTTTCTTGCCAGATGCGGTTAGCATCACGCTTAAAGTTTTAAAACCTCTTAATCCCTATCAGGGATTGAAACCAGGCTAAATCTGAATACAGCTATATAGCTGTTGGCTTGTTTTAAAATCTCTTAATCCCTATCAGGGATTGAAACTTTGAATTGATGCCCGTGCATCTGAATATCCCTCGCGTTTTAAAGCCTCTTAATCCCTATCAGGGATTGAAACTCGTTGAGGCTGGTAGATGCCATCCCTTGCGCCAGTTTTAAAGCCTCTTAATCCCTATCAGGGATTGAAACGCCGCATACCCCAGCCCTCGCGTTACGTTCTTCGTCGTTTTAAAGCCTCTTATCTTAATCCCTATCAGGGATTGAAACATCGCTTGAGTGATCCGACTCTCAACAGTGGGGTCAGGTTTTAAAGCCTCTTAATCCCTATCAGGGATTGAAACTTGATTCCTGTCCAGGTCTTCACGCCAAACAGACGTTTTAAAACCTCTTAATCCCTATCAGGGATTGAAACACAGGTACGAAACTTAAGCTCCCCCTTCCCTGCGATGGCTACCGTGTATACATAACTGGTTCTTTTTGATGCAAATTTCGTTCAAACCCCCTAAATCCCCCTTGTTAAGGGGGACTTTGAATCTAGTTCCCTCTTACAAGGGGACTTAAATCCAGTTCCCCCCTTGATTAAGGGGGGTTAGGGGGGTAAGAAATAGCCAAAAGCTTGATTTTAAGCTTGTGTATACACCGGAGCCTGCGATGGAAAGGGGCTGAGGGGTTAACGTCTTAAAACCCACCTACTCACGCCGAACCCACCGCCTCAATCGCTGCTTCTAACGCGATCGCTACATGCGTCCAGTGCGTTCCTCCCTGACAAAACGCAATGTAAGGCTCCCTCAAAGGGCCATCCGCCGAAAACTCCGAAGTACTACCATCAATAAACGTACCCCCTGCCATCACTAGCTGACTCTCGTATCCCGGCATAGCCGCAGGTACAGGATCGAGGTAAGAACCGACAGGCGAATACTGCTGAATGACACGACAAAAGGCAATTAGCTTTTCCGGCGAACCAAACTGAATCGCTTGAATCACATCACGGCGCGGTGCCATCGGTTCCGGATTCACCGGATAACCCAACTGCTGAAAGACATATCCCGTTAGGTGGTTGCCCTTCATCGCTTCACCCACCATCTGCGGTGCGAGAAATAACCCTTGGAACAAAAGGCGATTTTGATCAAAAGTCGCCCCGCCAGCACTGCCAATTCCCGGTGCAGTTAACCGACAGCAAGCCGCTTCCACCAAATCCGCCCGACCTGCCACATAACCCCCCGCCGTCACAATCGTTCCCCCAGGGTTTTTAATCAACGAACCCGCAATTAAATCCGCACCCACAGCAGGGGGTTCCTGGGTTTCGATAAACTCGCCGTAGCAGTTATCCACAAAACAAACCGTATCCGGGTTTTGTTGCTTCACCAACCGCACAATTTTTTCGATATCCGCAATCGACAGACTAGAACGCCAAGAGTAGCCGCAGGAACGCTGAATCAAAACCAAGCGAGTCTGGGGTCTCACAGCATGTTCTAACCCTTGCCAATCAACGTTTCCTTCCTTAGCTAGAGAAAGCTGGCGGTAATCAATGCCAAGATCATATAGCGATCCCTGCTTAGACCCCCGTAACCCGATCACTTCCTCTAAAGTGTCGTAGGGGGAACCTACAACAGCGAGCATTTCGTCTCCTGGACGCAGGACTCCGAACAAAGCACAGGCGATCGCATGGGTGCCGGAAACAAACTGTACTCGTACAGCCGCTGCTTCTGCCCCCATGACCTGGGCGAAAACTCGATCCAGAGTTTCACGTCCTAGATCGTCGTGTCCATATCCCGTCACTCCAGCAAAGTGATGCACGCCCACGCGATAATGCCGAAAGGAATTGAGCACTTTTTCGAGATTTTGCTTGACCTTGGTGTCAATTTTAGAAAAAATCGGAAACAGTGCTTTTTCTGCGGTTTGTAGTTGTTCAGAACTGTTCATTGTTACCTTTATCTGCGACTTAGATGCGCGGATTTCGGAGTCCCGCAGAAGATCGCTCTCTATGTTTAATGTCGCATTTCAGGTTACTGCATGACGATTGCAACCTCAACTCAAGTTCGTTTAAATTGGCCTACTGTCATCTTCCTAGCGCTGGTTCATGTAGGAGCTTTCTTTGCCCTATTACCCAGCAACTTTAGCTGGTCAGCCATTGGGGTAGTTCTATTTCTTCACTGGATAACAGGAGGCTTAGGTATTACCCTCGGATGGCATCGTTTAGTAACCCACCGAAGTTTTGAGACTCCCAAGTGGTTGGAGTACTTTCTCGTTTTCTGTGGCGCACTTTCCTGTGAAGGTGGAGTCATCCATTGGGTAGGATTGCACCGCATCCATCACTTACATTCTGATACAGAACCCGATCCCCATGACTCCAACAAGGGCTTCTGGTGGAGTCACATGGGCTGGATGCTTTACGAAATTCCTGCCCAAGCGGATATTGAGCGTTTTACCAAAGATATCGCCGACGATCCAGTCTATCGGTTTCTACAAAGCTACTTTATTCCCCTCCAAGTTGCCTTAGGTCTGTTGCTTTACTTAATAGGCGGCTGGTCTTTCGTCGTTTGGGGTATTTTTGTCCGCCTAGTACTAGTGTTTCACTGCACTTGGTTCGTCAACAGTGCCACCCACAAATTTGGTTATCGGACTTACGAGTCTAATGACAAATCAAAAAATTGCTGGTGGGTTGCCCTCGTTACTTACGGGGAAGGCTGGCACAACAACCACCACGCCTACCAGTATTCTGCACGCCATGGTATGCAATGGTGGGAAATTGACCCCACTTGGATGACTATCCGGTTTTTACAAATCCTTGGTTTAGCCGAAAAAGTAAAGCTGGTTGAAAAAACTTAAATGTGGTAAATTTGAACCATCTTGACCCTCACTGCCGTAAGCGAAAACCAAGCTAGAAGGTACAGGTTGCAAGAGAAAGTTTGGGTCTTGGGAACCAGGACTCCTGCCCTTGGAGGGAATGTAAGACCAAAGGAACTACGGAGTTCTAGCGGCTATTCCCGATGAATTGGGAAGCCCACACTGTACCGAAGGTCAGTGTGTGGTAGTTCACGAATCTGTTATTGATTTTTAGTTAGCAGTAGGGTGGGACAATGCCCACCTTACTTTTCAAAGCTTCCCTAGCCTCAATAGACAGCAGATAACGCCTAAAACTGCCCGTTCCCCTGAACGATTTGTTTTAGCGTGGTTAGGGTTTCTAAACCGATCAAACCCCGGCGATAACCTTTTTGGTTCGACATTCCGAGAAAGATCGAGTCGCCCCGTTTAGGGTTGCGCGAAAATCTCGGTGAGGAATTGATGTAAACCGAAGCACTGTCAACACCTAAGGCAAATTGGCGACTTTCTTGATAGGACTCAGTGACTAAGCAGTTGGCATGACCGCTGCTGTACTGGTTCATCCAGGCGATCGCTTCTTCCAGACTATGAACGGTTTTAAAAGCGACAACCTTATCGAGATAAGACTGGTTCCACTCAGCATCTGCCGTTGGCAATAGTTGCTCCGGAAATTCCGCCACCAGTTCCGCATCCCCCCGCAGTTGGAAGCCCTTGTCCTTGAGGCTGTTCCACAACATCACCAGAGAGGAAGGCTTGGTAGTGCGGCTAATTAAGACTTTTTCAATGGCGTTGACTGGATCAGGTTCGCTGGCATGACTATCCAAAATCACCCAACGCGCCAGCTCCAAGTTGCCCGGAGCCGACCAATAGAGGTAGCAGTTTCCAATTGCCGTTTTGAGAATCGGTGCGGTGGAAATTTGCATCACCTGCTGTACCAAGCTAGGACGCCCGTAGGGAATCACCAAATTGAGATAGCGGTCTTGGGTAACTAAGTCGTGGATAGAAGCCCCTTGGTCTGACGGTAGCAGCTCCAGACAACCAGAGGGCAACCCGACTTCATCAAGAGCCATCTGTAGGGCATTGGCAATCACCTGGTTAGACTGGCTTGCCTCACTACCACCGCGAAGAATCAAGCTATTGCCTGTTTTAATTGACAATCCGGCGGCGATCGCTCCCAGTTCCGGAAATGCCTCATAAATGAGCGCAATCACGCCTAGGGGCATCAACTGGCTGTAGGTTTGGGAGTGATCCAGTTGATGGTCAGAGTTCATCACCCGCCGGATCGGGTCAGATAAGTCACCCAGTCGCTGCAACATCCCAATGGTGGTTTGCAGCCGTTCTGGGGTCAGCTTTAGCCACTCCAGAATTAACTCTGGCACCGCCATCTCGCGGCTGGCTTCCAGATCGAGGGTATTAGCCTCCAAAATGTCATCAAAGGCATCCCGCAGCGCCATCGCCATCGCATAAACACCCCGGCTGCGATCGACTCCCCTCGTCGTTGCCATGACCAGAGATGCCTGATAAGCACGTTCAAGGGCAGTCATTACATTCGGAGCAGGATGATGTAAGTCAGTATCCATTAGTGTTAACGCCGATAAGCCAGCCAAACCATCATGGCTGGTAGTACCGCCAGCAGCACGGCTAGCAATGCCCAGAAGATGATGTTCGGGCCCGTGGGCGATCGCAATGCTAGCGGTAGCCAGACAATCAGCAATACTAAAACAATCCCCAATGCCACAGGTAGGTAGCTTTCCCCAATGTTTGCATGGGCAGTGTTCCAGCGATGTCCTGTCCAACGCCAAGTTTTCTTGTAGGGATAGCTCGTAGAAAGCTGCTCAATCACATAGCCACTCTCGTCAACGACAAAGATTTGCTGACAGCGATTGCAGCCAAATGCTTCTGTCAGTGTAATGGGTACTAAACAACCCCGACGCCGACAAGGGCAAGGGTACTCATTATTTAAGTCAATCTTCTGAGCTTTCTGGGAGGGCACAGGTGCTATTTCAACAGGAAGAGACTGCAAGTAAACATAATCTCAGACCTTCCCGCCAGAATCTTTGTCAATCACGCTTTCTTAGTGGAGACGAAAGCTCGCTGCCACGCCGAACAGAAAAAGACTTTTATTTTGGCAAGGAACGGTCAACTCTAATTCAATCATCTTAGCGTAAACTGCTCGCTGCTAAATCTTTAACCAGATCAACGGCGAGAGCTTTCCTTTCAGTTGCTTTACCTAAGAGTGAACTGGAATTGCTCAAGTTTTCTAGAGGAGTTGACGTCCAGGACGAATGGTAACGGTAGCGAACCCTTTTCTGACTCGCCTTAATTTAGCTTGTAGTTTTTCTGAAGCGGGTAACGCGATTCGAACGCGCGACATTCACCTTGGCAAGGTGACGCTCTACCACTGAGCTATACCCGCAAAACGTATTAACTATATTCTCAGTTTTTTTCAATTCTGTCAACTAGGTTTTTAATAGAGCCACTGATGCCATCTTCAGCAGCTCTATTAATTAAGAGTTTTCAGACTCTTTATACTCAGTCGCTGCATCGGAAGCCATCATCCGATTTGACGCCACTGGTAGCGCCTGGGTGGCGACGCTAGCCTCGTTGCGATCGCTATAAGCAGAAGCTGAACCCAGCTCTTTGACTTGTTTCATCAAACTCGCCATTTCCAGGGCATTCATGGCGTAGTTCCAGCCATTGTTAGTTTTGATACCAGCCCGTTCTAAGGCTTGCTGCATTGTGTCTACAGTCAAGATGCCAAAAATTACCGGGACACCCGTTTGAAAACCCGCCGCCGCAATTCCCTTAGAAACTTCAGCCGCAACATAATCAAAATGGGGAGTTTGACCCCGAATAACTGCCCCCAGGCAAATCACAGCATCATAACGATGGGTGAGTGCTAGTTGACGCGCCATCAGCGGAATCTCAAAACTACCCGGCACCCAGACGTAGTCTACTTGTGTCCCGTGGGGATCGACATTGATACCGTGGCGTTGCAGACAGTCTTGACAACCTGCCAAGAGCTTGTCAACGACTAAGTCATTGAACCGAGCAATGACAAATGCAAAGCGCAGAGGCGTCGATGATGTGAACGTTCCCTCAAAAACTGCCATGAATTTCTTTAAACCATGAGAATTGTTGCTTGAATGACCAACTCTCGCTACACCACTGCAAAGTTCAATGCTCCGACTAAGAGAACCAGTGCTATCCAAGCACCAGACCCCAAGACGATCAATCGCTTAGACCGATCCCAGTTTTGCGGGGAGGCGTAGGCAACAGGAACACTGACAATCAAGACGAAAGACAAGACGACCAGAGCCGTGAGTGCTAATTGAAAGATGATAGACATTTGTGATTCTCTCCCAAGACAGAGGACTGGATGGAAACCATTCAGTCCAAACTCGACTGATATTAAAATCCTTCCTGACTAGTAAGCTACCAAAAATTGACACGCTCTTAATCTTTTTTTTAGTCATTAGTCAGGAATTTGTTAGTCGGTGAGTCCTGAGTCCTGAGTCCTGAGCAGGAGAGAAAGTAGGAAAGGTGAAGTATGAAGTATGAAGGGTGAAGGGTGAAGGGTGAAGTATGAAGTATGAAATAGGCGATTGGAGTAATGGCTAATCGTCATCGATTTTTCTCTCCCCCGCACCCCTGCACCCCTGCACCCCCGCTCCCCCGCTCCCCTGCCCCCCATCCCGCGCTAAGGTTTAATTACGGGCAGTTTGGGGTAAAGGTTGCCATAGGCAAGAGTAATGGATGTAATTTTGTGTCATACAACAGCGGACTTCGACACCTTGGGTGCGGCGATTGGGTTAACTCGCCTCCGGAGTGGGGCGAGAGTTGTGCTGACAGGGGGCGCTCATCCGACAGTGCGGGATTTTCTGGCGTTGCACCGCGATGAGTATCCCTTGATTGAGCGTCGCTCTGTGCGTTCTGAAGAAATTCGCTCGTTAATTGTGGTGGATACCCAGTCCCGCGATCGCATTGGCAAAGCAGCAGAATGGGTAGATCTACCTAATCTTAAATCTCTAGAAATCTACGACCACCACTTAGATATCCAATCGGATATCCCCGCTACCCACATTCAGATTGAACCTGTAGGCGCGACAACAACGCTGATTGTAGAGCAGTTACAGCAAAACTCTATCCAGCTCACCACAGCAGAATCAACCGTTATGGCGCTGGGAATTCATGTTGATACAGGTTCCCTTACCTACGAACAAACCACCCCCCGCGATGCCTTAGCACTGGCATGGTTGATGACACAAGGCGCTAAACTGCGCTTGATTTTTGAGTATGTTGACCCAGGATTATCCCCTCAGCTACAGTCTCTGCTAACCGAGGCATTGAAGAACCTACAAACCGAAACTCACCAAGGATACACCCTTTCCTGGGTGATCTTGAAAACAGCCCATCATGTACCCGGACTCTCTAGCTTGGCATCACAGTTGATGGAGATTACAGAAAGTGATGCCTTGCTCCTAGCAGCGGAGTATGGAGGAGGCGCGGGGGAGCAGGGGAGCAGGGGAGCGGGGGAGCAACAAACTTACGACTCGAACTCAGGACTCAGAACTCAGGACTCAGGACTCAGGACTCAAAAACCGACTCAGGACTCCTCAAAACTTGCCATCATTGGGCGATCGCGAATTGATGGCACTAACCTCAATGAACTGTTCCAGGAACTGGGGGGCGGGGGACATTCCCAGGCGGCGTCAGCTACGCTGCGCTCGGTGAAGGCTCAGGAGGTTTTAGAACAGCTCATCCCCCAACTCAAGGAGCAAATTCCTCAGGTAACGGTAGCGCGAGAACTCATGTCCTCACCCGTTCGCACGATTCGCCCAGACACCACCATTGGAGAAGCCCAGCGGATTTTGTTGCGCTACGGGCATTCCGGGCTTTCGGTTGTGGACAAGGAAGACAAATTAGTTGGGGTGATTTCTCGGCGCGACATCGATTTGGCGCTGCATCACGGATTTAGTCATGCGCCTGTCAAAGGCTACATGACAACACAGCTTCATACGATTACCCCGGAAACGCCGCTGCCAGAAATTGAGTCGCTGATGGTGACTTACGATATTGGACGATTGCCCGTGCTGGAGGATGGACAGCTTGTGGGCATTGTCACCCGTACCGATGTTTTGCGACAACTGCACCAGCAGTCGCAACCGGAGGGGAAGACAAGCCTCAGCCATTCAACGACCCGCCTCACCCGAACCTCAATTCGAGAGGAGTTACAAAAGCGCCTTACTCCTAGGCTTTGGGATTTTCTGAGCACCGCAGCCCAAGCCGCTCAAGAGCGCGGCTGGCATCTCTATCTCGTCGGTGGAGCCGTGCGGGATTTACTGCTTGCTGCTCCGGATGATGCCTTGCAGTTACAAGATATCGACATGGTGGTCGATGGTTTTCATCGTGCTGCCGATGTTGGTGCAGGCGTTGCACTCGCTCAAGCGTTGCAGGAGAGTTATCCTAATGCCCGTTTGGAAGTCCACGGAGAATTTCAAACCGCCGCTCTTCTTTGGCACAAAGACCCCGTCCTAGGTTCCTTGTGGGTGGATATTGCTACGGCGCGGACTGAGTTTTATCCTTATCCCGCCGCGAATCCGGAAGTGGAAGCTAGCTCAATTCGCCAAGACCTTTATCGGCGAGACTTCACAATTAACGCCCTTGCCGTAAGGTTAACAGCACCGCGTAGTGGGGAGTTGCTAGATTTTTTTGGTGGTTTGAGCGATTTGCGATCGCGTCGAATTCGCGTCCTCCATGCCAACAGTTTCATTGAAGACCCCACCCGGATTTATCGAGCGGTGCGCTTCGCTGTGCGGCTGGGCTTCCAAATCGATCCCCAAAGCGCCGCCTCCATCCACTACGCGATTGAGAGTGGGGTATATGAGCGATCGCTTTCCACAAATAGCAAAGCCCCCGCCTTACAAACACGACTGAAAGCAGAACTCAAATACCTCCTGCAAGCTCCCTACTGGGTATCAGCCTTACAATTACTCGGCTCCTTAAACGCCCTCAAATGCCTCCATCCCGCCTTGCAACTCGACAAGCAGTTATGGTGGCAGGTGCGTTTAGTTGACCGTTGGTTACGCCGCTTTGACTCAAACCAAACCTTGATTCACTGGCAAATGCGCCTAGAAGTCCTGATCGCTCACCTCGCTCCCGAATATCGAGCTGTCGTTGCCAATCAGCTTCAACTTCCCGCTGACAGTATTGAGCGGCTAGAACATCTGGCAGAGGATCGAGCCTTAGTTATACAGGAGCTGCCACAATGCGAACATCCCAGCCAGGGTTTTGAGCTTCTGCGAGCCTACAAATTACCGAGCCTGGTACTGATAGCGGTGCAAAGTCCCCGCAGCGTGCGGCGGCAAATTTGGCAGTATCTAACTGGCTGGTCGCAGGTGCAAGCTCCCTTGAATGGTAATGACCTCAAAGCATTGGGCTATAAACCGGGGCGGGAATTTCGGTTAATGTTGGACAGGCTCTTAGCCGCTACCTTAGATGGGGAGGTGAGCGATCGCACGGAGGCAGAAACCTTTTTAGCGGAACATTTTCCTTTAGGTTAAACTCAGGTGTTTTAGTTAAGGAGAACCGCTTTTCGTTCTCAAGATAGTTGTTCAGAAGAACTTAAACTACCAGTATTTTAGGAAAGAATGCTACCTGAAAGCTCAAGATTATCACTCTCGGCTGTAGCATAAGTGAGAATATCGGTAACAATTCTTTATGCAATCAAAGGTAATTCCTACTCCTTCCCTGCAAGACGCGATGAGAACGGAGAACGCTCTACAAGAGACAAGCCTGATTGACACCGTCTTAAAAAACGGAAAATACGTCCTTGATGCCCTTTTGGGACAAGGTACTTTTGGAATTACCTACCGCGCCACCGACACCGAATCCGGCAGCACGGTGGTACTCAAAACCCTGGCAGACAGCCTCCAAAACCACCCAGAGTTTCACCAATTCCAGCGGCAATTTTTGGCAGACGCCCAACGCCTTGCAAATTGCCAGCATCCCCATCTCGTACAGGTACTAGACTCCTTTGAAGAGGCGGGATGTCCCTATCTGGTGATGGAATACATTCCCGGACAGACATTAGCGGAGTTGGTGGCATCTAGTTCCCCTCTACCTAAATCCCAGGTTGTTGAATACATTCGTCAAGTTGGCGCGGCGTTGACTACTCTCCATAAGGCGGGATTACTTCACCGCGATGTTAAGCCAGAAAATATTATTCAGCGTCAAGACACAGAGGCTGTTGTCCTGACTGACGTAGGGATAACTTGCGCGTGGACGCCGGGAATTAGACAGACTCATGCCAATTTCCTCTCCGCCGGATACGCCTCTTTAGAACAATCCTTGCCGGACGGAAAAAGTACAACCGCCACGGATGTTTACGCCTTGGCTGCAACTTGCTACTTTTTACTCACCGGACAAGCGCCGATTGCTGCTCCTCTCCGGGAGCATATCCCCCTGACAGATTTGCAGCAGTATCACCCCGATATCAGCCCCGCCGTAGAAGCAGCGCTTTGGTGGGGACTAGAAATTTTATCAAAAGATCGTCCGCAATCGGTCGAAGATTGGCTTTTGCATTTCCCTCTGAATGAGCAGCCAGAGGTAACAGAGGATATCAGCATCACACAGGGAGATCTTCCTCAAGTAGCAGCGGAGGAGAAAGAGGATTTACAAGCCAGCTTCGCGGTTCTTCCTTCCCAAAGTCTAACCCTGCCAACTATTGGGCAGCCGGAAGCGGAGGAGATGGAATTGCAAGCCAGCCTAGCGATTGTTCGTCCTAATCGCGTCAGTCTGCCTAGCTTCCCTGAATACCCCAAAGTTCCTGAGAACCTAGAATCGAGCAAGAGCGATCGCCCCTTAACGACGACGACTGTTTCCCCCACCATCGCACCCGCCCCAACTCCTCTCCAGCGGCGATCTCGCTTTCCCAAGCCCAAGTTTCCCCTCAAGGCACTAATGATGACAGGAGCGATCGCCGCTTCTGCTGGCATTGGGTTCGGCTTTGCCCTACGCATTAACAGCCCTGATGAACCCGGTTCAACCCTCTTGCATACGGAGCAATCCTTTCCTCCTCGCCGTGATTGGCCCGTCTCGGAACCGCTGACCATTCCTTAACCAAGATTGGTACTTTTATCACTGGCAAACCTTCAGCAACTAAGGAAGTTCAAGGCGTATCGGGAGTAAGCAAGCTATAATTTTCTTGCGGATGTTGAAGCAAATTTTCTATGAATAATTCTTTAATTCATGCCTTTTTTGTAGGCAGAGCAGTAGCAGAAACGCTCAACGAACAGCTAGAAGATGCCCTCACCAATGCCCTCAGTGAGCTGGGTAAATTTGATGCCGAGCAACGGGAACGACTCCGGCAATTTACTGAAACCGTGATGGAACGAGCCGAACGCGAAGCGGAAACGGCAGTGCGGGGACGCACCACAACAGCGATCGTGCCTGTGGGTTCGATTGACCTGCAAGTCACCATTGACGAACTCAGAGCTGAGATTGCTCGCCTACGCGCCGAGCTACAAACCTACCGCAATTCGTCAGTCTAGAAAAGGTTTCGCTTTGGGGTTGCTGAGTGAGTTTTTAGGGAGTGGTTGATAACACCGATCTCTGTTGTCATCTCCCATGAGACGTAGCGCTCTAAAACTCCTCAAACTCATTGTTTAACACAACCATTTTTTGCAAAAAACAAGCTAGGAAACTGCGTGTCTGCCTTCTCCAAGGACTCTGCCAAACTTAAGCCACTTTCAGAATACTCCGTGTCTCGCCAGCGTCTTGGGGGCAAGGCATTTTCGGATAAATCCTATCGATGGAATCGCGAAAACTACTCGCGTTTTCGCCGCTTTATCGACATCTGGTCATTTTTTATCGCTTTACTAACGGGTTTATGGCTTGACGCTAAGCCTTGGAGCTATTCAGGCGGTGTTACCGAGGAAAAAAAAGCAGTTAGACGTAGATCCCAGGCTATTTGGATTCGCGAGACGTTTTTGGATTTGGGCCCGACTTTCATCAAAGTTGGGCAATTATTTTCCACTCGTGCGGATCTATTCCCTCCGGAATACGTTGAAGAACTTGCCAAACTACAAGACCGCGTTCCTGCCTTTAGCTACGAGCAGGTAGAAGCGATCATCCAAAAGGATTTGGGCAAGCCCGTTTCCCAACTTTTTCTCGGTTTTGACCTGATTCCCTTAGCCGCCGCCAGCCTAGGGCAAGTCCACAAAGCCCAGCTTCATAGCGGGGAAGAAGTCGCCGTCAAAGTCCAGCGTCCCGGCTTGCGGAAGTTGTTTACGATTGACCTGAAAATTCTTCGCGGCATTGCGGGTTACTTTCAAAATCATCCAAGTTGGGGGCGGGGTCGAGACTGGATTGGTATTTACGAAGAGTGCTGCCGCATTCTTTGGGAAGAAATCGACTACCTCAATGAAGGTAGTAATGCGGATACCTTTCGCCGCAATTTTCGCAGCGAAGACTGGGTTAAGGTGCCAAGGGTCTATTGGCGCTATACGTCACCCAGAGTGTTAACGCTAGAATATGCACCGGGAATTAAAATCAGCCACTACGAAGCCCTGGAAGCGGCGGGTTTAGACCGGAAGCTACTAGCTAACTTGGGAGCCAAAGCCTATCTCCAACAACTCCTGAATGACGGGTTTTTCCATGCCGACCCCCATCCCGGAAACATTGCCGTCAGCTCTGAAGGGGCACTGATTTTTTATGATTTCGGCATGATGGGACGGATTAAAACCAACGTCCGCGAGCAGCTGATGAAGACGCTGTTTGGTATTGCCCAAAAAGATGCTACCCAGGTTGTTACCTCCCTCATTGAGTTGGGCGCTCTTTCTCCGGTTGAGGATATGGGGCCCGTGCGGCGCTCGGTTCAGTACATGCTGGATCACTTTATGGATAAACCGTTTGAGGAGCAATCGGTCAGCGCGATTAGTGACGACCTCTATGAGATTGCCTACGGTCAACCGTTTCGTTTTCCAGCGACGTTCACCTTTGTGATGCGGGCATTTTCAACGTTGGAGGGGGTTGGCAAAGGCTTAGACCCAGAGTTTAATTTTATGGAGGTTGCAAAACCCTTTGCATTGCAGCTTATGACTAACGGCAACACCCCCGATAAAAATACGTTTTTGAATGAGCTAGGACGTCAAGCCGCTCAAGTGGGTAGTACCGCTTTGGGTTTACCGAGACGCATTGAGGATACGATAGATAAGTTGGAGCGAGGAGATTTGCGCGTTCGCGTGCGTTCTATCGAATCTGACCGACTACTGCGGCGTCTCAGTAACCTACAACTGGGAACAAACTATACTCTACTCATCAGTGCCTTTACCTTGTCGGCAACTATTCTTTTCGTCAATGGTAATGTGGGGCTGGCAGGGGTCGTTGTTTTGGTGGCAGTAGCGCTAGGATTTGTTCTGATTCGCCTGCTTAGACGCCTCGACCGCTTCGATCGGATGCTATAAATCTCGCTGATTTTTTGAATGGCAGTAAACGTTCTATGAAATGTTGCTTCACGGGTCTAACTGATCCGGGACTTGTCCGCCCTGTCAACCAAGATGATTACTACATCGACCCCAAAGGGCGCTTTTTTATTGTTGCCGATGGGATGGGTGGACATGCCGGAGGACAAGAGGCAAGCCAGCTTGCTACCGAAGCAATTCAGGAATATATAGAAGAGCATTGGCAGTCCCGAGAAACGCCTCAGTCGTTGTTGGAACAGGCGATTAATAAAGCCAATCAACGGATTTTAGAAGACCAACTTAATCACCCAGAACGTGCAGACATGGGCACAACGGCTGTGGTGGTGTTGCTCCGGAAAAATCAGTATTGGTGCGCTCATGTAGGCGATTCGCGGATTTATCGGCTACGGGGCGATCGCTTAGAGCAACTGACAGAAGACCACACCTGGGTCGCACGAGCGATGAAAGCGGGGGAGATTACTCCTGAACAAGCCCGAACGCACCCTTGGCGTCATGTACTGTCTCAGTGTTTGGGACGCCAAGATTTGCGCCGCATTGATATCCAACCGATCGATTTGCAACCCGGCGATCGCATACTTTTATGTAGTGATGGGTTAACAGAAGAACTGTCTGATCCGTTAATCGCTTCCTACCTACAATCGGATACTGCAGGCGAGCAAATCGCTGAGGCTCTCATTAAAGCAGCAAAGGAAAAGGAGGGCAAAGACAACATCACTGTAGTGATTGTGGAAATGAAGAAATGACCCAGAATCACGTTAAACAAAGGTCTATTGGGTAAATTTCTCTCAAGCAGCGGAAATTTAAAAATGAGTATTCAAAGAGACAAGGAAGAACTTTTAGTGATGTTCATCTCTCCCTAGTCTCCTCCTCATTTTTAAGCCAGATAGGCTCCCCTGAAGGTTTCCACAGATTGGAAAACTCCCCCTTGACTCATGACTTAGTATCCCTAAGGGGATAGGCTAGCCATAAGATTAGGCACAACTGACACTACCCGTCGATTATTCAGAGCAATTGGTGTTTTTCGCGATTAACTAGCTGAATTCAAGAATTCTTCAGAGATAATCCCATTGGCTCGTCAACTATCTGTAGTAATAATCTTTCGCAGGGGTGAGGCATTTGGATGCAGCAACGGTAACAATGCTGAGGGGCCAATCAATTGCCGCACCAAAATCAACCTTAATAAAACCTCTTATTATTTTTAGTCTCCAGAAGCATGGATTTTTCGGGTCTGAATCAATCTTCTCAAACTGACCGCATTCTCGTTGTAGATGATTCTCCAGATAACTTATTTCTTGTCCAAACTATTCTGGAAGAAGAAGGATATGAAATCAATCTAGCAGAAGATGGTCGGTCTGCCCTGGCTCAAATCGAGCAGTCTCCACCGGAGCTGGTCTTACTCGATGTGATGATGCCAGAAATAGATGGTTTTGAAGTTACAAGGCATATCCGCAAACAAAAAAATTTGCCGTTTATTCCAATTTTGTTAATTACTGCCTACGACCAGCCCAGTGTTGTGCAGGGTCTGGATACGGGGGCGGACGACTTTATCCGCAAACCTGTAGAAGTTGATGAACTGCTTGCACGGGTGCGCTCGTTGTTGAGATTAAAGCATAGTGTCGATGAGCGGGATGCGATCGCCCGCCAGCGAGAAGACTTTGTTTCCCGTCTCACCCACGACCTGCGGACGCCTCTAGTAGCGGCTGACCGGATGTTGATGCTCTTCCAGCAGGGAGCCTTGGGAGACTTGTCTGAGCCAATGCAGGAAGCAATGACGACGATGGCGCGTAGCAACCGCAACTTGCTGGCGATGGTCAATACCTTACTGGAGGTATATCGCTACGAAGCGGGTCGCAAGAACTTATGCTTCTCGTCTGTAGACCTAATGGAAGTGGTGGCGGAAGTGGTTGAAGAACTCTACCCCCTCGCCCAGGAAAAAGGATTGGCGTTGAACTACAAACCCGATCCAGAGGTCAACAGTAAAGTCATGGGCGATCGCCTAGAACTATACCGCACCTTTACCAATTTGGTTGGGAATGCCATTAAGTTCACCGATAAAGGCAATGTTGATGTGCGCTTACGTAACATCTGTGATCCCCATAATCCTGACATTACTTGGGTCATCATCGAAGTGGAAGATACAGGGCCGGGAATCTCCCCCGAAGACCAGGCAATGCTATTTGAGCGCTTTCGCCAGGGAAGCCACAAACGCTCTGGTAGTGGCTTAGGGTTGCATCTCTCGCGACGGATCGCTACGGCTCACCAAGGCACCCTTGAGGTTAAGTCAGAGTTAGATCATGGCAGCTTATTTATTGTGCAACTGCCTGCTCAACAAAAAGTCGCGGCTAAGGGCTAGCGTGGGTAAACTAGGGGACAAAAGCCAGAAAAAGAAATAGGTATATGCTTACGTCCCCTGATGTTGCGTCTGGGATTGCGGAACAACGTCAATTTTTTGCCACGGGCAAAACAAAAGATCTTTCGTTTCGGATCGAACAGCTAAAACGTTTACAACAAGCTATTCAAGAGAATGAGCTGATAATTCACCAAGCGTTGCAGGCAGACCTTAACAAGCCTAGATTTGAGAGCTATGCCTCAGAAGTCTTGGTGTGCTTAGAAGAGATTAAGTACGCCCTCAAACATATCAAGTCTTGGGTAAAGCCTCAGAAGGTTACGCCCTCACTAGCACAATTTCCCGCCTCCCTCAAAGTGTATGCGGAACCTTTGGGGGTAGTTCTGATTATCGGGCCTTGGAACTACCCGTTTCAGCTGATCATCGCGCCCTTAGTGGGAGCGATCGCTGCCGGAAATTGTGCGGTAATGAAACCTTCAGAAATTGCTCCCCATACCTCCAAACTGGTAGCCAAGCTGATTACACAATACTTTGACCCTACCTTCATTACGGTGGTAGAAGGGAGTAAAGAAGTTAGCCAGCAACTATTAGAAGAGAAATTTGACCATATCTTTTTCACTGGCGGCACAGAAATTGGAAAAATTGTCATGCAGGCGGCTGGCAAACAACTGACTCCGGTGACTTTAGAACTGGGGGGGAAAAGTCCGTGCATTGTTGATGCGGATACTCCCTTGGAACTTACAGCCCGACGAATTGCCTGGGGGAAGTTTATGAATGCGGGTCAAACTTGCATTGCACCGGACTATCTTTTAGTCGATAAACGCATTAAAGCCCCACTTTTAGAGGAAATTAAGCGCAATATCCATGATTTTTATGGCGATGATCCAGCTACCAGTCCTGATTATGGTCGGATTGTTAGCGATCGCCATTTTCAGAGGCTGGATGGATTGCTAGATGCTGGCAAAATTATCATTGGCGGTCAAACTAACCGGGGCGATCGCTACATTGCTCCTACCGTCGTTGATGAGGTGAGTTGGGAAGACACCGTCATGCAGGAGGAGATTTTTGGGCCAATTCTGCCAGTACTAGAGTATAGCGATTTGCCAGAGGCGATCGCTCAAGTCAATGCTCAACCTAAACCCCTAGCTCTTTATTTCTTCTCCAACAATCAGCAGCGTCAACAGCAAGTCCTTCAGGAAACCACATCAGGCGGTGCTTGTATCAACGACACCATTTCTCACATTGTTTCCCCTAACCTTCCGTTTGGTGGCGTAGGTGCAAGCGGTATCGGGCGCTATCGCGGCAAGGCAAGTTTCGACACCTTCTCCTATCAAAGAAGTGTACTCAACAAACCATTTTGGCTAGATTTGCCAATCAGATATGCGCCCTATCAGGGTAAGCTCAAGTGGCTCAAGCGATTGATAAGATAACCTATAGCCCCAGGATTCGACACTATAGGAGAATTTTAAGAACTGTAGCGTTCCTCTGCCCAAGGCTCACCGCGACGGTGGTAGCCGTTACGCTCCCAGAATCCTAGCTCTTCATGACTCAGGAATTCTAGCCCGTTGATCCACTTAGCGCTTTTCCAGGCATAAAGGTGAGGAATAACTAAGCGCAACGGGCCCCCATGTTCTGGGGGTAGAGGTTCGCCAAACAAGGTGTAAGCAAAGAAGTTTTCGTCCCGTACCAAGTCATCTATCGTGACATTTGTGGTGTAGCCGCCATAGCAATGTTCCATAACGTGAGTGGCATTGGGATCGACTTCAATTTGGTTCATGAAGTCAGTCACTTTAATCCCCGTCCAATGCACGTCCAACTTAGACCAGCGCGTTACACAGTGAAAATCTTTAGTGAATGATTGCTGAGGTAGTGCTACGAAGTCTGACCAGCTAAAGGTTTTTTCTTTTACCAGACCCCACACCCGAAAGTTCCAATCGTCTGTGGTGATTTGGGGAGTTTGCCCGTAGGTTAGTACTGGAAAACCTTTGGCAAGGAATTGACCTGGAGGAACGCGAGAATCGCCCTCTGAAGGTTCAGGTTTACGGAAAAATTTCCCTATCATGATTCCATTAGAAATAGAACTTTAGCGTACTTAATCAAAGCGTAGTGCAAGATTCTGCCCGCAGGCAGAATCTGTCTTGAAAGTACGAAGTTCTGAGTCCTGAGGGAGGATCAGCTTTCATGCAAATGTAGCCAACCGCAAGGCTGGTGCATTAGTGAAGGAAAGCTTATGGAAGTCTTGCACTACACTTTAGCTGATCAAACAGCAGTTCCAATCCTAGACCAAAAAGGACAGTCGAGGTGGGGTTCTTATGCTTCTTCGTCTTCTTCTTCCTCGTCAGTGGGATAGACAAAACTAGAACGTCCGCTCAGAACTGCCTTGCCCAAGGAGAGGGCTTTTTGGGCTTCTAGAGTAGCTTTGCGCTTCCAAGTTGCTCGGCGTTTGTCGCGTTTGGAGTTTGATGTTTTCTTCTTAGGAACAGCCATTATCGTTGGGTCTAGATCTTTACAGCCTTCCCATTTTAAGCGGTTGAGCCATTAGTTGGCATAGGTTTACTGCTGAGTATTCGTATTTGTCCTTGCGGGTTGAGTAGTGGGTGCCGTTGTTGGCGGTCGGTTTATAGGGGTTGTAGAGCGGGGGACAGTCGTATTTGTCCTTGCGGGTTGAGTAGTGGGTGCCGTTGTTGGCGATCGGTTTATAGGGGTTGTAGAGTCGGGTACGGTTGATTCCGGTACTGTAGAGCGGGGTACGGTTGATTCCGGTACTGTAGAGCGGGGGACAGTTGATTCTGGGGTATTGGTTCCTGGTGTTGTGGGAGTGGTTGTAGGCAGGTTTCTAGGTTGAGGAGTTCCTTGTGGGGTTTGGGTAGCACCAGGTGCCGCCGGAGCAGTGGGCTGAGGGACTGCTCCGGGTTGAGCCTCTGGGGGAGTTTGAATCTGAGTCGGTGTACCCGGAATCTGGATGATTGTTGGGGCGGGAGGTGGTGGGGCAGCTCCTGGTGCGGCTCCTGGGACGGCTCCTGGGACGGCTCCTGGGACGGCTCCTGGTGCGGCTCCTGGGAAGGTTCCTGGTGCGGCTCCTGGGAAAGCTCCTGGGACGGGAGCCTGGGGTGGTGCGGGAGCGGCTTCTTGGGCTGGAGTGGTGATGGGGTCTGCAAATTGCAGCAATGCTTGAGCATTGGGGAAGTAAGTTATCCAGATCTGCGGATCGGGACGAACTCTCCAGTTTTGACGGGTGACTTCTAAAGAGAGAATGGGTGCGATCGCGCCTTCATTTTGCGCCAAGATTGTCACCGCCACATCGGTTACCAAAATGTCCCCATCAAAGGTACGTTGCGCCGCCGCTCTTGCCACTGCCTCAGCACGTCGCAGTAAGCTTTCGTAACTTTCGTCAAGCTGACGCCTCAGAGCAATATCTACACGGCCCGTGTAAGCTTGAGCCACTTGGGGAGCAACAACGGCTTGCACTAACCAGTTCCCCGCTGTCAATCCCAAAATTGCCATTAAACCCATCGGTGCTAGGCGTTTTCTAGCTATTGATTGCAGCGCAAACGCCGAGTTTGTTGAGAAAAGCTGAAAGTTGTTAGAAAAAGACTTATACATAAATGCTACTCGCTCCCTAACCATCGCCTTAAGTTAAGACCTTTGGCATAGGTTTTTTTATAGGATAATGCCCTTGCTGAGACATTTCATCTCTAGCATGACGGAGAATAGTTCTAAGGGGTAGACTGAATTTTTGAGATGGGGATTGGGGATTAGGGATTAGCCATCAACGATCAACCCGGAATCACTAAAGACGAACATGGACAAATCATCAACTGTCGGGGCAGAGAAGACATGGCAAATCACGCTTGTATTGCAATTGGGATTAATCGCTATCAGTACTTACAGCCTTTAAGTTTTGCTAGTGCTGATGCCCAATCGTTACAGCAATTTTGGACAACGGAAGCAAACTTACCTGCCGAGCGCTGTTTGCTCCTCACCGATGCCTCGCCCCTGCTGAATCAACGTTTGACTTATCCTAGTCGCAGCCAGATTTTAGAGTGGCTGGAGGTGGGGATTCAGGACGTGCTGACGACCAGCGATCGCTTGTTATTCTTTTTTAGCGGCTACGGTGTTAGCAGCGGAACCGAAGACTATTTGCTGCCGATTGATGGCAACCCTAACGATCTGCCGGGAACGGGAATCTCTGTGCGATCGCTATTGGAATTATTGCGAAAGCGCGGCACTGACAAAATTCTCGTGCTTCTGGACATGAATCGCGCGGCGGGGAGTCGAGTGGGCGCACCCGTGGGGGAAAATACTGCTCAACTCGCCCGCGAAATGGGCATTGCGACGATATTGTCAAGTGAAATCGACCAGTTTTCCCATGAATCAGCTGCCTTGGGGAATGGTTTATTTACTACGACGCTTTTAGAAGCCCTACGCTACTATCACCCCAACACGACATTAGAAAATTTAGAGCAGTACTTAGGTGCTCGCCTACCGGAGTTGAGCGAACACCACTGGCGACCCCCACAGGTGCCAGTGAGCGTCATTTCTGCTACGGCTAGACGCGAGCTGATTTTTCCCACTGCTGACACCTCAAACAACACCAGAAACAATCATGCTGTTCCGGCGGGGATGGCGATGGGAACGATGTTGGCAGCCGAAGATTTCACCGAAGAAACCTCTCGCAATGGCACCACTGTATCGCCTGTTTCCCCCAGGGAAATGTCAGCCAAAAGACGCCTAGAGGAGTCTAGACCACCCAGTACAGGGGAAAACCATCCAAACAAACCAGCGGCTTTAGTTGCCACTCCTAAACGATCAGATGACTCCTTAGGCCCGTGGTGGAAACAACTGCTGCTTTGGGGAGGTGGGGCGATACTCCTATCCGCGCTGATGATTGCGGCAGTCATTATCCGTAACCGGGATGCTTTTATCGTCGGGCAAGATCCTGCTGTCGTCGTCCCTATTGCCCCAGCACCTACCCCTCAAACTACCGTTCCTAACGATCCCGCCCCAGCGCCTGTACAGGAAATTCCTGCGTCTCCAGTCGCCCCAGCTAGCCCGATAGCACAATCGCCAGCGCCAGCCGCCGTCCCTACTTCTCCCCCTTCTCCCCCTCTCCCAGCCAATCAAGCGGTGTTGAACAAAGCGAAAACTCTTATTCAATCCAATCAAGCTTCTGGGTTTAGTCAAGCGATCGCGACCGCACAAAACGTCCGTTCAGGCGATCCGCTGTACGAGCAAGCACAGCAAGATATCCTGCGTTGGAGTCGGGTGATTTTAGATATAGCAGAGGGACGGGCAGCAAAAGGAAATTTTGGCGGGGCGATCGCTGCGGCGCAGCTAGTCCCGACCAATAGCCCAGCGGTTTACAATCAGGCACAACAGGCGATCGCGCAATGGAAGCCCATTGCCAAGCAACAACAAAACAACGCCATTATTCAAGAGGCGAAAAAGCAAATTCAACCCAGCCAAGCCTCGTCTTACAACCGTGCTATTACAACCCTGCGGAAAATTGCCCCAGGTCAACCCGGAGCCGCAGAAGCCCGTCAGCTAATAACACAGTGGAGTCAAAATATTTATTTAATTGCTAACTCGCGAGCCGCACGCCGTCAGTTTGCTCAAGCGGTACAAACCGCCGCCCTCGTCCCCTCAGATTCCCCCTCCTACAGCGCCGCCCAAAAAGCGATCGCTCGGTGGAAGCAAGGACAGAGGTGAAGGATGTATACCCTACCAGAGGCTTCGCTGACTAGCGCTGCTCTCTCGTAGCCCAGGATGAAATTAATAGAAGATTGTCTCAGGGCTAATATTAATTGAGTTTTTTCCTCCAGACCCAAAATAACTATTGGCTAAACTGCTTCATGGGAATTTCGATCCAAAACTTTGTGCCTTTTCCCTGTTGAGAGGTGCACTTGAAAACGCCGCCGTGTTTCTCTACCACGATTTGGTAACTGATTGAAAGACCTAACCCCGTTCCTTTACCCATCGGCTTTGTCGTAAAGAAGGGGTCAAAGATTTGACTTTGCATCCCTTGAGTCATTCCAGGGCCATTGTCAGCAATTTCAATGGCAACGCGGGAGTTATTTAGCAGTAAAGTCCGAATCCAGATGGTTGGTTTTTTGTCCGTTGCTGTTTCACTAGCCGTTGACGAGGAACAACTGCCGAATGACTCCTCAAGAGCATCAATAGCATTACTAATCACATTCATAAACACTTGATTGAGCTGACTGGCGTAGCACTCAATTTTCGGCAAATTGCTGTACTCTTTAATCAATTCAATGCCAAAATTCTCAGGCTTAGCTTTCAGGCGATGTTGCAAAATCAGCAAGGTACTGTCTAACCCTTCGTGAATATCGACGGGCTTTGTTTCCGCTTGATCGAGGCGTGAGAAATTCCGCAAAGACAGCACTAGCTGACGGATACGATCTACCCCCATCTCCATTGAGCCGAGGATTTTTGGTAAATCTTCTTCCAAAAAATCCAGGTCAATTTCCTCTGAGCGATCGAGAACCTCTGGTGTCGGGTTGGGATAATGCTCTTGATAAAGATTCAACAGCTCAAGCAAGTCTCTGGTGTATTGAGCGGCGTGGGAAAGATTGCCGTAAATGAAGTTAACGGGGTTGTTGATTTCGTGGGCAATTCCGGCAACGAGTTGCCCCAAACTGGACATTTTTTCAGTTTGAATGAGCTGACTTTGAGTTTGCTTCAAGTCTTGAAGGGCGCGAGTTAGCTTTTCGGTTTGTTGCCGAGTTTGGGTCAATAGTTCTGCTTGCTGGAGGGCAACGCCGAGTTGAGTGGCAATCTGAGAAACAAATTCAATTTCCGAGGCGTTCCACTGTCGCGGTGCAGTGCATTGGTGGAGGCAGAGTAGTCCCCACAGTTCCTCGCCTTTGAGTAAGGGTAATACGAGGTTTGCTCTCACTTGAAATTGCGCCAGCATCTCCAGGTAACACTCGCTTAAGCCCGCATCGTAGATGTCGGATATAACATGTATCCGCCCTTGCTGGTATTGCGAGGCATACTGACTGCTAAAGCAAAATTCATTAACTTTTGTTGCTAAGGCGAAGGGAAAGCCAGGGACAACATCCTCTGAGATAATTTCTCCTACGGAGTAGTTAGATCCAGACTCGAAGCGAAAGACGCCGACGCGATCGCATCCCAACAATTTCCGAATTTCCCGGGCAGTGGTTTGAAAGATGGTTTCAACGTCCAAAGATTCTCGGATTTTTGATACCACGCGAAACAAAGCTTTCTGTTGTTCGGCAGCGATGCTTAACTGAGTCGCTTTTTCCATCGCTTGGTTAGCAGAGATGCGGCTTTGTTCGTAGAGTTCCGCTTGCTGAATTGCCATCGCTGCTTGGTCGCCTAGCTGCTGGAGCAAATCGAGTTCAGACTGTTTCCATTCCCTAGGAGCCTTACACTCATGGGCAACGAGTAGCCCCCATAATTTCCCGCCGATCCGGATCGGTACAACCAAGTTAGCTTGCACCTGAATACTCTGCAAAAACTCCTGATGACAAGGCGTTAAATCTGCTAGTTTCGCACTACCAATCGCCCGCATTCTTCCCTGGTTATAAAGCTGGGCATACTCTTCGGGAAAGCAGTCCTCAGGCCCTCTAAATCCTAAAACTGAATTGCATTCGCCGCTCTTTTCTTCAACAATCACCTCACCCCACCAACCGCAATCGAACTGGTAAACGATCGCCCGATCGGTGTTGAGCAACCCTCTGACTTCCCGCACGATCGCTTGCAGGGTGGCTTTTAAGTCCAGCGTGCTGCGGATTTGGTCGGTGACTTGCTTGAGCACTTTGGCACGTTCTAGGGACTGTTGCAATTCAACCGTTTGCTCTTGTACTTTTTGCTCTAAGCTGCTGTTTAATCCCTGCACCTGGTAATACAGTTCGTGCTGCTGAATTGCCATCGAGAACTGCTGCCCTAAGGAGTGGGCAAGTTCGAGGTCTTCACGCGTCCACTCTTGGGCTTGTCCGCGTTTTAACTCTCGCCATGCCTCAAAGGATTGCCGAGGTTGCATTTGACGCCGATCGGATTCAAAGTGTCCCGCCCACAAGGTTTCCGTATCAATTTCGTCGCGGAAGATGCTCAGGTACCCCAGAAACTGCTGGCGATACTGGAGGGGAACGACAAGAATGCCGCGAATTTGAGTAGGCTCAAAGGCTAGTGCAAGGTCTTGAAGTTGTTGATGTTGGTAAAGGTCAGTTACTACCCGCGGGCGATCGCTATTCAACTTCTTCGGTGATGTTCCATTGAACGTTTCCCCAATGATGTAGTCCTGCCACAGGGGATGTTGTTCTAGACACTCGCCGTCGGAGAGTGTGGGTTGTACGCCGTAGGTAAATACTTTATAAAATTGGGCTGGATTTTCTCTAGATTTGCCAGAGAGCATATACATTCTGCCACCCACCCCTTGAAGAGCGCTCACTGTTTCCTCAAGCGCTTGTTGCAGCTCAATGGTTGGCAGCGTATGCAGCAGTGTAGAGACGCGATTGATTGTTGCTTCATGGGCGGCTTGTTTCCGGGCTTGAGTCAAAAGGGCAGACTGGGCGATCGCAATTGACACTTGATCGGCAACAAACTGAACGACTTGCACCTCGCGTTCGGAAATGTGTCGCGCTTGGGCATGGTGAGATACAAGTAGCCCCCAGAGTACCGGGACTTTATGTTGAGTCTGGAGGTTGTGATGGAGAATGGGCACCACCAGCGAAGACTGCACGCCCATTGCCTTGAGATATTCCACATGGCAAGGGTCTACTGGGCGGTAGTAGATGTCTTCAGTGGCAAGCTGTGCCCCTGTTTCTGGGCAATCTAGAGGACTCAAACCAATCAACCCAGAAGATACATCAACTATTGAGCGTTGGCGAGCTGTGAGGAATAACTCGCGAGCATGGGGAGGAATGTCATCGGCGGGAAAGTTCAAGCCATACAGGGAGGGCAAACGCCTGTTATCAACCGATTCCGCAATCACTTCTCCGCTTTCATCCGCATGAAACCGATAAACCATCACGCGATCGCTGCCTAAAAACGAACGAATTTCTGCAACAGTCGCTGCCAAAATCTCTGGTAATTCTAGAGACTGACGAATTTGGTTGGCGATCCGGTGCAATAAATCTTCCCGATGGTGTAGTGACTCCAACTCTCGAATACTCTCCATGAAATACCTTCTTTTTATAAAGGTGTATCAATATCTTCATATACTTGCATTTTCTAGCTTCAACTGGAATTGCGGCATGAGTGAAACTATGGAAGTTTACAAAAATTTATATTTATAAATTCCGTAAAATTAAGCGCTCTAAAATTGCTTAGGGATTTTAGTCGAATCAATTGTAAAGTTAGTAGCAGCTACTAGATCTTATTTAAAGAGTTTGTAAAAATTTCAATGCCCCCGCTTTTTCTCTATATCCGTCGTTCCCTGTTGGGATTTCCTTAAACAAAGCAGGGAATATCAGGGAAAACTAATGTAACTGCAATTAGTGTAACTACATTGTTGAAAAGTCGCCTCTGATAAAAAAAATTGTTGAATTAGAACCTGGATTTATGCTGGTTTGGGCAGAAACAAAAGCTACTTTTTTACTAACTGTTGACGAATTTCTTCGCGAACAGCCATGAGAATTTTTCCCAAATGGTTTTGCCCTGTTTTATCCTGACCGCATCCCCAGTAGTAATCAGTTGGGGAGTCTTCCACCAATAATTGCTCTTTGGTAGACAGCAGAATCCTTTGAATATCAGTGTGGATGAGAAATTTGGTGAGTACACCTTTCCACATCACCGAGATTTTTACCTCCTCCCAATCCGGACGTAACTTGAGAGTGCGATCGCGTCCTAATTCCGCTGCATCCATTGGCGTTGGAGCCTGGGAAATCACTTCAATCAAAGCGGCATTTTCTGTCCCAACAAATTTTTGTGCCTGATAGTAATGTTCTACTGTCTGCCAGTCTAACCCTTCTATATGAATTGGATGGGGAGAAAAATTGGAAAAACATCCATAGGGCGCATCGGCTTTGTAAAAGTAAATAGTCATGTTGAAAAAGAGGATTGGCGATGTACTCCTCATAGGAAACTGGTATTAGTGTAGTTTGTGCAACCACGAGCCAAACTATAGGGCACTTTTTCCCAGTCTCTTGGCAGTAAATAAAAAAGCCTGCAAACTGATGCAGGCATAGCAAAAATGAAACTAGGAATTAGAGAGTAATTACTTATCCTCGACCCGGTATGAGGCTACCACTGAGGCGTTTGATCGCGTGTCCTGCAACATCAGAGTAACGCAATTCGCCACATAGCACTTTCCCCATGCGCTCAGTTGCCGAGGGGCGCTTGATACCCACACGATAACCTACACCCGGAACACGGTAAAAGACACCAGACAAACGCTGTGCCCACACTAAGTCGGTACCCCATTCTTCGCTAATGACTTGAGTGTATTTTTCCAAGGCATCGCGATCGCCTCCCAAGGCTTGAGAAATCGCCTCTGATGCTTTGAGTCCGCTGAACATCGAGGGACGAATTCCTTCTGCTGTAAACGGATCGACAATACAAGCGGCTTCTCCCGCTAAGACGGCATTTTGCGTATGTAGTTTTTGATCGCCATCCCACAAGCACAAGGGATGACCGTACTGCTTGCTCATTTTGAGATCGATGCCAAACATTTGACCATACTCAGCCAGCAGTTTTTTCAAATCTTGGGCTTCGCCGCCTCGGAAGGTACCAATACCCAAGGAGTAGCCATCGGCTTTCGGGAAGTTCCAAATATAGCCGTTTTTAACGAGTCCAAAGTCAAAGTGAATTGTGGGATCGACAGGGGAGCTTGCAGGTGATTCCGCTTCTAAGGCTCCTGCAAGTCGGCGCTTGCGTTCTTTAAAGCCCAGCCACTTTGCCATCGGTCCTTTAGCACCATCAGCCGCAATCAGGTAGCGCCCTTCTACCGGGCCATTGGCGGTATTGACTTGCCAGCGATCGCTCTTAAACTCAATTCCTGTCACTTCAGTGTTGTCTTTGAGTTCTGCTCCCTGCTTCTGGGCTTGCTGGATGAGGAAGTGGTCGAATACATCCCGCCGTACCATCCATATGGGTTCGAGGGTATTTAATTTTGCTTCCACCGGATCGCCCATTTTCCAGGTGTAGCGCAAGGTGTTTGTTTTTAAAGAAACAGCCGGAGTCAAGTCAAAATCAAACCAAGCTTGCACTGCCGGGGATACACCACCACCGCAGGGTTTGTATCGGGGCAATGCTTCTTTTTCCAAAACTAAGACGGAATGTCCACGCTTGGCTAGGTGATAAGCAGCGGTTCCGCCTGCTGGGCCAGCACCAACAATAATGCAATCAAACATTTTGCTTTTGTTATTCTCCTCAATCCACAAATTTATTTGGGTACAGTGCTACGAGAAAGGTTTAAAGAATGACTAATGTCTTGAATCGTAGTCTTAAAATAACGCCTACTGGCTATTGGTGAGATTCCCCTGGAGAGGGAAAAACCAATCGGCTTGGAAGTTCCAACATCTTGACATAAAAAAATGAGCACTGATTGATAGGGTTTTGCTAGCTAGCAACGCAATTATCCGTATTTTCCCGGTAGCGAGGATGAGTCTTATTTTATAGTTCGCTAAACGTTGCTACAGCAGTCATTATCTAAGTTCATTATTTACACGGAGTACAAAACTTGTGAGTAAATTTTAGGATTGTTCATGAAAGCTTCATAAATTTACGGCGATTGAATTTTGTACTTTAACTTAATTTAGGAGAGCAAAATCATGATATGGGAAGTACGCATCCAATACGCCAATGGCAAAGAACGCATTTTACGAGCCTGTAAAAATCGAGAAACGGCTTTGCGGTATGTGGATGCCATGTACTCCCACGGTTACCCAATGCACCTAGCTTATGTTGTTTGCCCTGTTCCTGAACAACCAGCGTTTCAGCTTGCTTAAAAATAGACTGGAATTACGAACTAATCGCTTCCAGTCTGGGAGTTAATCTTAATTAATTTACTGTGTAATTTGAGGCTTATTCCGCTGAAGGATAAACAGCGATCGCTCCTCTGAGTCCTCAGCACTGACTTACTGTTAAGTATCAATGATTGACTCTAAAACGAGTAAGGCAACTCGTTTTCAAGGTAAGTCAGCTAATGCCGAAAACTCTAAACCGTCGTAATATCCTTTTCCTTTTCAGCTAAGAGTTCGTCAACTCTAGACGTGTACTTGTCGGTCAACTTTTGGACTTCATCTTGCAAATCTCGCGATTCATCCTGAGAGATTTCGCTATTTTTTTCGTCTTTGCGAATTGAGTCAACAGCGTCTCTACGGATGTTGCGAATTGAGATCCGCCCTTCTTCCGCTAGTTTGCCTGCCATCTTCACAAATTCTTTACGGCGATCGCTTGTCAGTGGCGGCACATTTAACCGAATCATTTGACCGTCATTGTTTGGGGTCAAACCAATATCTGACAGGGAAATCGCTTTTTCAATCAGATTGAGACTACCCTTGTCAAAGGGTTGAATCGTAATCGTACTAGCATCCGGTGTATTAATGGTTGCTAAGGATTTCAAGCCCGTTGGCGTGCCGTAGTATTCCACCATCACCCGGTCGAGCAGGCTAGTATTGGCCCGTCCGGTACGAATAGTATTAAAAGCGCGCTGAGTTGCCTCAATCGCTTTTTGCATCGTGCTTTCTACTTCAGATAACTTCACAAAAACCTCCCACTACTGTGCCGACAGATTCTCCCATAACGGCTTTGTGAATATTACCGCGAACCGCTAGGTCAAAGACCATAATTGGAATGTTGTTCTCTTTACAAAGTGCGATCGCGGTGCTGTCCATCACGCGGAGATCGTGGGTGAGAACATGCCCATAGGTCAGGCTCTGATAGCGATGAGCATTAGGATTCTGATGAGGATCGCTATCATAAATACCATCAACTTTCGTCGCCTTGAAAATCACATTGGCGTCGATTTCTGCCGCGCGTAAGGCAGCGGTTGTATCCGTAGTGAAGAAGGGATTGCCCGAACCCGCTCCAAAAATAACCACTCGTCCCTTTTCCAGATGACGAATGGCTCGTCGGCGAATGTAGGGTTCTGCTATTTCCTGCATTGCGATCGCTGTTTGCACACGCGTCGGAATGTTGATTTGCTCAAGAGCGTCTTGCAAAGTCATCGCGTTCATCACCGTAGCAATCATGCCGACATAGTCTGCTGTTGCTCGATCCATCCCCGCCGCTGATGCTTTGAGTCCTCGAAAGATATTGCCGCCTCCGACAACAATTGCCAGTTGCACGCCAGTGCTCACCACGTCTGCTACTTCCGCCGCGATTTCTTGAACGATGGCTGGATCAATGCCGTAGCCCAGGTCGCCCATTAAGGCTTCACCGCTCAACTTTAGTAAAACCCGTCGGTATGTAATCCCCATGCCACGACTCTTTTTTTGCTCAGATTATCTCCCCCATAACATAGCAGGAGACGGCTTTTCTGTCTCTACTTAAAAAGGGATTAAGCAACTCCGCAGTCCGAAGCCAGGATTTGTCAGTTGTTCATCGTTCCTGGTTCACAGCGAATCACCCTCCCAATTACTACTTTTATCCTTCATACTTCATACTTCATATCTACCTTCGCCACTGAATCGGGCTACCGATTGCTTCAGTAGAGGTGGGTTTAACTTCTTGGTTGTTGAGCAACGCCGCGATCGCATTTCGGAAATATGGCACCTCTACCGCCTCAGGATGCATCGGATTGTCGTCAATCTGACCGCTGTAGCGCAGCGTTCCCGCCTGGTCGATGAGGAAGGCTTCTGGCGTTTTTCCCGCCCCGAAGCTGCGAGCAACATCCTGAGTCGGGTCCCAGAGATAGGGAAAATTTAGCGACACTTGCTGAGCAAATAGTTTCATTTCCTCAAAGCCTTCTTCTGGCTCTTGCTGAGCATCGTTGGCATTAATACCAATCAATGTACAGTCCTGGAAGCGAAACTCCGATTGCAATTCTCTCAATCGCTGAATGTAGGAGCGTACGTAAGAGCAGTGATTGCAGATAAAAATGACGCCGACAGCACGAAAGGTTTCTAAGTAACGGGAAAGGTGGTGTACTTGCTTATCAATTCCCGGCAGTTCAAAATCTGGTGCATAATTGCCAACCGGGGTACCAGTCTTTTCCATGAGGCTCATTGGCTGACCTTATTACTTACAACTGTACTTTTCTACAAAGGCAAATTACTAAATGTCGTCTCTGGGTTTGGCAAAACCCGTAGTTTTACTGTTGACATTACCAGCCTTGAGCCAATCCTTGATACCCCATCAACTTATACACCAGTTTTGCTGCTGTGAACTGAGAAACTACTGAGTCAACCAAGGGGGCGAGTTCCATAACATCACAGCCAATAACTTGATGGTTTTCAAAGACTCGCCCCAAGAAAGCGGTGAGGGCGTACCAATTTAAACCGCCGGGTTCTGGTGTACCGACGCCTGGAATCAAGCTAGGGTCAATGCCATCTAAGTCAATGGTAATAAAAACACGCTTTGTGGAAATCGCCGCGATCGCTCTTTCGATCCAGTTTGGTTCAACGGCAATTTCCCGCGCCCAAATTACCGATAATTGCTTTTCTTTGATTAAGTCAGCCTCTTCTTTACAGACACTACGGATGCCAATTTGTAGTGTTGGCACTCCCATACTGACAAGGCGGCGCATCACACAGGCGTGATTGTGGATTGAGCCTTCGTACTCGTGGCGCAAATCCCCGTGAGCGTCAATTTGAATGACGGTAAACGGTTCTGAGGAGGCTTGCTGATAGGCTTGGACGATTCCTGAAGTGATGCTGTGTTCGCCACCCAACGCGATCACAAATTTGCCATCTTGGATCAGCTTGGATACCGTGTCGCTGGTGACTTGCAGCATCTCTTCAGAAGAGACGGATTGAGCGCGGGTATCAGCGATCGCTGGATGGGTATAAATCTGTGCGCCCCAGCAAATTTCCTGGTCTAATTCATCGTCGTAGTACTCTAGCTGCTCCGATGCTTCCAAAAGAGCGGCAGGGCCATTCTCACAGCCTTTACGGTATGTTGTTGTTGCCTCGTAAGGAATTGGCAAGATAACCGCCCGTGATGCCTCGTAGGGCACCTGAGTTGCCGACCCATGAAAGGGCAAGTCAGTCGTGTTAATCAGTGTTTGCACCACAGCAGAAACTCTCAAAGAAATTGCCAAACATTGTCACATCTCTCAATCGTCATGACAAGCAAGTTTTCTTGCTGTCAGCCATCAAGACTAAGCGATCGCTTGAAACTTGACGCCCTTTTGCCTAACAGCGTCAAGAGTGGTTAGCCCCTAAAGCGAATTTTTCTCTAGGTATTCATTACATAGCCCCTAAAATTGGGCTTGCACTTGCATAATGCCCTAAATGAGCAGTTTTGTGATTCCAGGCGATCGCTTCCTTTTATATATTTTACGAAAACTGCAAGTAACTTTGCCAAAAGAACATAAAGGCTCTGTGGGAGAGATGTTCTTCTCCCGGTCTTTATTACATAATGTAAAGATAATATTAACCGATTGCTTTTCCTTTAGAGACGTGCTGCTGTCGCACCATACTCCGCAAAGGCGATCGCAGAACTTTAGCTTCACACGCGTGTACCTGAATCCATGACCTCCACTCCGTTGACCAGCACCAACATCGAAACAAAAACCTGGACTTGGAAAGGCTTCCCCATCACCTATCAAACTGTTGGAAAGGAAGGGCCAGCAGTAGTGATGGTGCATGGTTTTGGAGCCTCTTTAGGACATTGGCGCAAAAACTTACCTGTACTCGGAGAAATCTGTCGCTGCTATACCATCGACTTGATTGGATTCGGCAAAAGCGCCAAGCCATCTCCTGGCAAAGAAATCAACTATACCTTTGAAACCTGGGGACAACAGCTTGCTGACTTTTGCCACGAAGTTATCGGTACTCCTGCCTTCCTCATCGGCAACTCCATTGGCTGTATTGTTGCCATGCAAGCCGCTGTAGATTATCCAGACATTGCCTTAGAGGTCGCTCTCCTCAACTGTTCCTTGCGGCTGCTGCATGACCGCAAACGCGCTGGACTCCCCTGGCATCGTCGCGTCGGTGCCCCACTTGTGCAAAAACTGCTCAGCATCAAATGGGTTGGGCAACTATTTTTTAGTCAGCTTGCCAAGCCAAAGGTAGTCCGTAAAATCCTGCTGCAAGCGTACAAAAATCCAGAAGCGGTCAACGATGAACTCGTTGATTTACTCATGGCACCCGCCGCTGATATCGGTGCCGTCGATGTCTTCATCGCCTTTACTCGCTATTCCCAAGGGCCACTACCCGAAGACCTCCTGCCGATTTTACCCTGCCCTGCGATCCTGCTCTGGGGAACTGAAGACCCCTGGGAACCCGTAGAACTGGGGAGAGAATTGGCAAACTTCCCCACAGTAGAGAAGTTTATCCCCTTAGAAGGCTTAGGTCATTGCCCTCAAGATGAAGCACCAGAAATCGTTAATCCGATCTTGCGAGACTGGATTTTGCAAGCAGACTCGCAGCCGAGAGATTCCTTTTTTGAGGGAGACGTGTGATCCGGTTTCCCCCTTCTTGATGCTCCTAAATCGGAGTAAGCTGGACGTGTTCCAGCCTCGCTTTTTAAGGGAAGCTAAAAATTAACAAGCCCTCTTGCAGAGCGGCTCTTTTGTAGCCAGTCCCGTCCCAACTGAATTGTAATATCTGAATTTAGATTACCAGTACTCTCGACTCGCACCTCTCCAAATCCCATCGTCGCCCGTAGAGCAGCAGCGCTACCGTCATCTCCTTGTTGGGCAACAATACGAGTAACCCGTAACGGTTCTCTCCATGACTCATACATATAGACATTGCGATAGCCAGCTTCTCTTAGGGAGGTAATTAAAGCTTCAACAGCTTCTGGCTCTCCGGTGCTATCTTGAATTGCCACATTGAGATAAGCAGGGTCAGCCTCCAAGGCGTCACCATAACCCTGGTCGAAGTGAGTTGCCATCATTTCTCGAATCCGACGGCGATTGGGTAGCCAGTAACTGATCTCCTTTGGCCCAGAATCACTAAAGCGACCGGGTACCATTAACATTTGAGCATTCGAGCGTTCTGTCTGAACGGCAAAACCAACTAGGGCAACTAGCTCCTCAACGCTTAAGTTGGTATCAATGTGGGATTGAATCACTGAGAGGATTTTTGGCATTCGTGCCAGAGTTGTGGGATTGAGTGCCTGCTCCATCAGTGCCCGCATCAATGTTTGCTGCCTCTGCACCCGACCAACGTCACCAAACTTGTCGTAGCGGAAGCGCAAAAATTGCATGGCTTGCTCGCCATTGAGGTGTTGTTTGCCTTCTTTTAAATTGATGTACAAGTGCTGGGATTCGTCGCGATATTTCATGTCCTTGGGAACATAAACGGTAACGCCTCCCAAGGCATCAATCAACTTTTCAACCCCTTGAACATTCACGCGGATGTAGCGGTCAATGCCAACGCCTTCTAGCAGTTCGCTTGTGGCTTTTGCGGTTAATGCTGGCCCTCCATTGGCATTGGCGGCATTGATTTTTGTCACGCCGTAGCCTTCTACATAGGTACGAGTATCGCGAGGAATGGAGAGAAGGTTTAATTTCTTGGCTTCTGGGTCAAACCGTAGCAAGAGCATGGTATCGGAAAGACCTTCAAAGGAGTTGACCAAGGCGTGATAGCCCAAGTTCTCCTCTGGGGAAGTATTCAGGTCAGAGGTTAAAACTTTAACGCCCAAAAATAAGATATTGACGGGTCGAGTTAGTTCCGGTAGCCGCAAGCTGCTCCGGGAAATCTTTTCGTTGCCCCCAAATACGGCTTCTTCATCGGGGCTTAGTGAGCTTTGCAGCAAAGGCGTACTAGATAGCGATACCGCTAAGAGGGCACCTGCTGTTGCTGAAAGCATCGACACTCCGGTAAAACCTAACCATAGCCAAAGCCAACGCCCCTTATGAGCTTTGCGAACTGGCTTTTTCCCCACCGGGGAAGCATTTCTTTCTGGCTTTTTCCCCACGGGGTAAGCATTTCTTTGCCCCGGCTGGGGTCTTGCATAAGTTTTTCGAGCTGGCACTGAACTTCCTCACACACATGCAAAAAGTTGAAATTTCTTCTGAAAAACTGTGCCTGCGCTCTCATGGCTTGCTTCTGAGGTAGCGCACTTAGTGTTTGACAAGAACACTCATAGCAGTTTTTCAGACCGTTTGTTATGAAATCAGGCAAATTAGTTATTAGTTTATAGTTCGTAGCTCTTGAATCTACGAACTATAAACATCATCCCCTGCCAATCGCAATTTGCCAGTCCTTAGTCAAGATAGGTGTTTACGTACGACATTCTCGGCAATACGACTGAACCAGGGAAGACGGGGTGGCTGGCGTTGCCATAGGCGCAGCATTAATCCAATACAGACTAAAAAATAACCAGATGTTAGCAGACTATTGATAAACAATAAGCGCAGCATCAAAAACTCTGAAGTCTGATGGGCTGCCCCCGATAAGAGGAGGTACCCTAGTAGCCAACTGAGAGCTAGTGTCACTGACAAGCGGCTGACGCTTTGTTGCTGCCGTGTCCCTTGACGACGATATAGTGTCCAGAGTGCGGGAAAAAAACCGACAATGGGAACAAGATACAAAATTTGCTGTAAGCGATTAAGGTCTTCGTTTTCTAGCGAGTCCAGATCTTTCATAGGTGATTAATTAGGAATTGTCAATTAGAAAAAGTTGAACAATTATCGACGGCGGCAATGTTGATGATGATAATTGCCAGGGTATAGGTATTGAACTAAGGATTTTTGGGTGGGTGCAAAGTTGCCAAAGGTTTAATGGCAGGTGAGGAAGAGCGACCTCATTAGGCTAATGCTAATGTATTTTTATTTAAGACTCAGCACCAATAATAGTTAAACTCAAGTCGAGTAAGCTTTGCTACTTCATGACTCTGATTGTGTGAAACATCACTTCAGTTGTTTGGGGGTCTACTGGGGAATTTTTTGTTAATTGCTATGGACAGTCAGGCAGGCTTTATTTTTAAGGTCTTACTTATTTCAGTGGCTGTGTCGCTGCTGATTAAATACGGGGGGCCCAGATTAGCATTTTTGTCTACAACGGTGAATCCTTTAGTCTGGGTGTTGCTGCCAACGGTGATTTTGGCGATCGCCTTATTGTGGCGGGCTTGGAGATCTCGTCAACGCTATAAGACACCTGGAGCGTAGTAGTGTTCTTTGAAGGATTGTGACAAACTATTAAAAACTCTTAATGCTTCCTATGAAACACCCATTTTCCATTCTGCTAGCGCCCCTTCTTGCCTTGAGTTGGTCAGTGGCTGCGTTGGCTGAGGTACGAACTAAAGTCATTGAATACAAAGACGGAAATACGGTGCTCGAAGGCTTTCTTGCCTACGATGATGACTTTGAGGGAAAGCGTCCTGGCGTTCTGGTGGTTCATGAATGGACAGGGCTAGGTTCTTATGTGAAAGAACGAGCCAAACAATTGGCAGAACTTGGCTATGTCGCTTTTGCTGCCGATATTTATGGTAAAGGTGTTCGACCGCAGAACCAGGAAGAAGCGGCGAAACAAGCGAGTATTTACCGCTCAGATCGGGAGTTGATGCGCGATCGCGCTCTGGCTGGATTAAATGTCCTCCAACAACACCAACTGACAGACTCTCAACGTCTGGCTGCCATTGGTTACTGTTTTGGCGGTGGTGTGGTACTCGAGCTAGCGCGGAGTGGTGCCCCTGTAGATGGTGTAGTCAGCTTCCACGGCAACCTCGATACTCCTAACCTCGCAGATGCAGAAAATATCAAAGGTCAGGTACTAGTTTTGCACGGTGCCGATGACCCCTTAGTGCCAGAAGAACAACTGCATAACTTCCAGCAGGAAATGCGGTTGGCTGATGTGGACTGGCAGTTAGTGATGTATGGCGGTGCGGTACACGGCTTTACTAACCCTGATGCGGGGAATGATCCATCTCAGGGAGTGGCTTATGATGCCGATGCTGATCGACGCTCTTGGGCGGCGATGAATCGGTTTTTTAATGAAATTTTTCAGCAGTAACGGTTGTCAGACTGACGCGGTAAATGGGCTGTGCAGGGGTTGGGTATGCCAAACCCCTACGGAAAACCAAAGCGATCGCTCATCAACAGCGTAACTTTTAGGGTGATTGAGTTTGAAGTCGGTTGTCTGGCAAACCGTTAGTTTTTGGCACTAAAATCTAGCGATGGTTTTGCCCTGCTGCTCTAGATATTCCTCCAGATGGGCGAAGCCACTTCTGGGAGACAAAAGCGACAACTGTATTAGGATCGCTGTTTATCCAGAAATGCGTAAGGCTCACTTAGGGAACTCGTGGAGGCGATCGCTATCTATATAAACTAACTTCACCGATGTAACCAGGAGTGTAGACAATTTATGCGCCAATATATCAGCCTGATGCCGTTGTTGTTACTGCTACCCAGTCTGCCTGTTTTTGCTCAGCCTCAAGCCTCATCTGAGCCAACAAAGCTGGTAGTTGACGCCAGTCAGTCTGAAGCACCGTCTACTCCAATTGAGGAGGTTGTGGCGGCTAAATTGATGAGTCCTTACCCAGACGGGAATTTTCGCCCCGAACAAATTCTCAGTCGGGCAGAGCTGGCTACGATTTTAGTCAAAGCGTTTAATTTAGAACAGCGCACGCCAACACAACAAACAGCGATCGCACTTCAAGATGTCCCTCCCTCTCACTGGGCTTATAAGGATATCCAGTTGGCTCTCAAAAATAACATCATGACTGGTTATCGCGAAGGGCGCTTTTTTCCCAACCAAAGGGTGTCACGGGCAGAAGCCTTCTCCATCTTTGCTCAAGCTTACGGTGTGTTTCAGTTCCCTGAAGATAGCGTCACTGAACTGCTATCGCGTTATCCCGATGCCGACCAAATTCCCGCCTGGGCAAGAAAATCTATCGTCACTGCACTGTATGAGGATTTTGTCAATATCGATCCAGCAACCAATCAAATTAACCCCTTAGAGCCAATGACTCGCGGGGACATGGCTTACGCTTTGAGCAAATATCTGGAACGGCAGCAAACAACCGCACCGATTGTCTGGGATGCCGTACCCGTTGTACCGGGCGAAGCAAGTAATTCAGCACCTAATTAGTAGTTCAGGACTTACGCAGACCAAAAGATCTTCCCAATCCCTTTCATACTTCATCCTTCATCCTTCAGACTTCCTTCCGCTCCTCCTAAAGTTGGTAGGCTAGTAGCAGTGTTAATGGTGCAGTTGTGGAAAATACCGAGTTACTGAATGTAATTGCCGGAGTGTTGGCAATAGGTATCTTTATTGGTGGCTTGCTAATGATGTTCACAACCTTTTGGACGACCAAGAAGAACAAATGAATGTGGCGATTATCGGTTGTGGCTATGTAGGGACAGCGATCGCCCGTTACTGGCATCAAGAGCAAGGTTTATTTGTTACCGCAACAACAACGACTCCTGAACGGGTATCGGAGTTGGAGGCGATCGCTCAACGCGTCATTGTTATAAAAGGCAACGATGCTGAAAAATTGCCGTCTGTTGTTGAGAATCAGGAGGTTATCCTGCTCAGCGTAGGAGCGGCTAATACCAATGTCTATAAAGAAACCTACCTAGACACCGCAAAGACCTTAGCGGAGGTATTGCAGCAGGCTCCTACTGTGCGACAACTCATTTATACAGGAAGCTATGGGGTTTATGGCGATCGCGGCGGCGAAACTGTAGATGAAGACTCACCTATAGCACCTGCAAGCCCTACTGGTGAGATTTTGGCGCAAACTGAGCAGGTGTTGTTAGGGTGTGCAAGTGACAGGCTCAAGGTTTGTATTCTCCGTCTTGGAGGAATTTATGGTCCTAGGAGGGAGCTAGCCAAGATTTTTAGTCGCGTTGCGGGGACAACGATAGCAGGAGATGGTTCTGATGCGACAAACTGGATTCACTTGGACGATATTGTCTCAGCAATAGACTTTGCTCGCACTCAGCAGTTGCAGGGAATCTACAACCTGGTGAACGAGGTGTCGCTGACGCGCCGAGAGTTATTGGATCAGGTGTGCGATCGCCACAATCTCCCCCAAGTCTCCTGGAATCCTGCGGAACAACAACTCCGCCCCTACAACGCCCGTGTATCTCCGCAAAAGATAAAAGCAGCAGGCTATAAGTTTATCCACCCGCAGATTACAGAATAAAATCCTCTGCTTTAATAACCCCACAAAAAAGCGCCCCCCAAAGGAGAGCGCTTCTTTATTTGAGAGCTAAGAGCTAAATCTTAACCCTGGATAGCGGGAGCTGTTAAAGCCACGGGAGTCGCCTCACCACTAGCCAAGTCTAGAGGGAAGTTGTGAGCATTACGCTCGT
>NZ_JCACLG010000024.1:0-63337 GCF_059505785.1 Kastovskya adunca
CAGGTGGAGTCGTTGTCGCCTGCGGTGCTGGAGTGGCTGAGGTAGCAGGTGGAGTTGTTGTCGCCTGCGGTGCTGGAGTGGCTGAGGTAGCAGGTGGAGTTGTTGTCGCCTGCGGTGCTGGAGTGGCTGAGGTAGCAGGTGGAGTCGTTGTCGCCTGCGGTGCTGGAGTGGCTGGTGTTGATGAGGCGGCTGGTTTAGAGCGCTGCTGCTGATAAAAGTTGAGAACTCTTTGAGTATAAGCCGTCGTTGGTGCGTTGTTGTAACGGGTAGCATCGCCCGTCATCCACCAAGAAGCTGTGCGCTGCACGGCAAGGGCTTCGTTATTACCACTGGCTTGATACTGCTGGCGCAGGACATCGCCCATCACGCAAACAAGAATGCTGCGGGCTGTGACGGGGCTAGCTTCAAAGTCGGCAGGGGTGAGTTCTCGCCCAATGCATTGTCTAGACCAACGGGGTATATTAGCGGCTTTGATTTGCCAATCGCTGTAGAGTCCATCGTCTTCTCTCCCGGTTTGGGGAGCAGCCAGCCGCAGGGCTTCTACTAGTGATGCCACTTGAGGGTTGGAAATTTGCGCTGACGCTGGCAAAGGAAATAGTCCCAGGCTGAGGACTACTCCACCGATCAGCAGCTTTTTGGTTTGTTTAAGGATGTTAAAACTCATTGGCATTACATTAAGTTAAAGTCTGTTTGCTCTCCAAGGACTTTACACTCTTGCTTCAACCTGAACTTCCGTCTAAGGAGTGTCGCGCCATCTTCAATAATCTTTCAACCCATTAACAGCATGGATTGACAGCGTTGACTACGGCACATCTTTTTGACTAATTATTTATGAAGAAATCGGTGCTCCGTCTTGGCGATCGCCAATCGCTAATTACTGCTGAGGAACTGCCTTTTCCACGGTGGGATGGGTGCTAATGCCATCCACTCCGCTAACGCCGACTCCTAAAGTAAGCTGCAAGGGCGTTTGTGAAGGGTAGGCTTTCACAACTTGTCGATAGACGGAGTAGTTGGTTGGTCGGGTGACTCTCTCACCATCTTTTGTGAAGGTAATCTGATAATCTACAGAGCGCAATAATTCCGGTCTGGTGGCTTTCTCGTTGAACTTTTTTCGTTGTTCCACCTCATCAACAGTTGGACGTGGAGGCGAAATGGGCCACCACAATCCCTGGTCATCGGGGCCGATTACCCTACCTTCGGGTTTTTCGCCGTTGCGGTTTAGTAGAGACGCGGAGGCAAATTCTTCAAAGCGAGGCTGCTTAGCGGTTGCAGGGTTAATGCCATACTGAACCTGCCAGGTTACGGTTGTCCGGGCTGTGGCTTCATACTGGTTTGTTGTGGTGGTTTGGCAACCAGACAGCACCACGACCATAAAAAAGCTCGTTAGGATTGAAAAGATTTGGCGATGTCGCGAGTAACGATCGAAAGACACAAGGGAAAAGTAAAGATAAAACAATGCAGCTAGCTCCGCTCTATCCTATCGTTTACCGAATTCTTCAGCCCAGTTTTCCTAGCTGTCTCTGGACGGGGGCAACAAATTCACGGGCGATCGCGCTGACCTTTGATGATGGCCCTCATCCTCAATACACGCCCCAATTGTTACCTGTACTAGAGCGTTATGGAATTCAGGCGAGTTTTTTCTGGTTGGGGTCTTGTGTCGAGCGATCGCCTAGTATAGCCAAACAAGTCTATCAGCAAGGTCACTGGATCGGGATACATGGTTACTCCCATCACAACTTCGCTTTCCTGAATCCCGCAGAACTCAAGCAGAGTTTGACAAAAACTCAAGCCGCGATCGCTTCTGCTTGCCAACTCAACCCAGAGTTGGTTCGCGATGTTCGCCCTCCCAACGGTTTATTTACCCCCCAAACCTTAAAGTACTTGCACTCTTGGAACTACCGTCCTGTGATGTGGAGTGTTGTTCCTGAAGACTGGGAACGTCCTGGCATCTCTGTCGTCATCCAGCGAGTGTTAGAGCAAGTTCAAAATGGCTCGATTGTTGTTCTGCATGATGGCTACTATGGAGGACAGGATGTCGCCCAAACAGCAGCGCAACTGATCCCATTACTGTTGCAGCGAGGCTACCATTTTGTGAGCGTGGAGCAACTCTGGCAGCAAAGTCTGAGCCGTGGTGTGGGCAATTAATTTAGAGAAACACCCTTGATGTCCCAGTTCAATCGAGTAGAGAGTGCTTTTTCGGGCTTGCACCGAGGACAACATCAAGGCTTTTTGATTTCAGTTAGTATCAGCAAGTTTCATGCTGAACTATTGTGAAGAATCTATCTGAGCCAAAAAAATTTCGCTAACCTGATAAACAAGGGAGGTTCAGTAATATAGTACCCGTGTACTATTATCGATCTGAAATCTCTGTTGTAATTTTTTCGCCCATTAGCTGTCATAAGCCGAGAGAATTCATTAAAATAGCTGAGTATAATCCTCTCAGATTTCTGGTACAAGCAAATTCAGACTCAGACTAAGTTTAGAGAAGATTTATTCAGCCACAGACAACGCTGCGTTTTTAACTGGGATCAGGTGCCATCTTGACATGGCTAGCCTTGTCGATCTTCCATGACACTCTAATCCAGTTAAATTCAGGATGTTGCCAAGTGCGGTTGATATTAAAATCTCTGCCTAAACACTCACTGAGTCATGCCTGTACTGCACAAATTCGATCGAGCAATGGAGTTGGACATGGGTTTATTGATCTCAATAGCAGAAAGTTCAGATCAAAGCCACCTAAAGTGAATTTTTGACCCTAGACAATTTCACTGATTAAATTACGTGCATTTTTTGTAAGAGAGGCTACAATCGGAAAAGTTTGCGACATAGTCAGTCTTAAACAATTACCGATCACGCTTTTACTGAAGGTTGAGTTTAAGAATAGAACTCGGATCTAATTTTCCAGTTCACCTCCTATATCAAGGAATTGGTGGTGCAGGAAAGTGTCTCACTGGCTAGGCTATCTTAAGTAGATCAACTAATACCATCTACTATTTTTTTTTACTGAAGGAGCATGAGGAAAACGGCATGACCCAGGCTAACGACGTACTCTCAACACTGACTCAGCCCGAAAGCGAGTTGGAACTCTTAATAGAGGAGGACGCGAACCCAGACGAGCTTGCGGATGTTCAAGCAGAGGAGGACGATAGTCAACCTGGCAAGACACGTACTACTCGTCGTAGAGCGCAAACCAAAAAAAAGCACTATACAGAAGATTCAATCCGCCTCTACTTACAAGAGATTGGTCGCATCCGCTTGTTGCGTGCTGATGAAGAAATTGAACTCGCTCGGAAAATCGCGGATCTATTGGAGCTAGAACGCATTCGTGATCGCTTGGTCGATCAGCTAGAGAGGGAGCCGCAAGATAGCGAATGGGCAACCGAAGTTAACATGGCGCTACCAGCTTTTCGTCATCGCCTCTACCTGGGTCGGCGGGCAAAAGACAAAATGGTGCAATCCAACCTGCGACTGGTTGTCTCCATTGCCAAAAAGTACATGAATCGGGGACTCTCCTTTCAAGACCTGATTCAAGAAGGTAGCTTGGGTTTGATCCGCGCCGCCGAAAAATTTGACCACGAAAAAGGTTACAAATTCTCCACTTATGCTACTTGGTGGATTCGTCAGGCAATTACCCGCGCTATTGCTGACCAGTCTCGTACCATCCGCCTCCCGGTTCACCTCTACGAAACGATTTCGCGGATCAAGAAAACCACCAAAATTTTGTCTCAGGAAATGGGTCGCAAGCCCACTGAAGAAGAAATCGCAGACCGCATGGAAATGACCATTGAGAAACTGCGCTTCATCGCCAAATCTGCTCAATTGCCCATTTCCCTGGAAACCCCCATCGGTAAAGAAGAAGATTCCCGCCTCGGAGACTTTATCGAAGCCGACGGCGAAACCCCCGAAGACCAAGTTTCTAAAAATCTCCTCCGGGAAGACTTAGAGAGCGTCCTCGATACCCTTAGCCCTCGCGAACGCGATGTTCTACGGCTGCGTTACGGCTTGGATGATGGACGGATGAAGACACTAGAAGAAATCGGTCAAATCTTCAATGTCACCCGCGAACGGATTCGCCAAATCGAAGCCAAAGCGCTTCGCAAACTGCGCCATCCTAACCGCAACAGCATTCTCAAAGAATATATTCGCTAACACCTCAACCTCCGGCGTTTAGCAACAATTTCCCAAAAGCAAAGAGCAACATTTAAGTTTGTTCTTTGCTTTTTTTGGGATGAATGTATTAGAAAAAAGCCAAAACAATTGGCTTATCGCTTTATTTATGGAGTGACAAAAATCCTAGATTAGTGAACATCTAGAGTTTAAAGTGTATAGCTAGCTATACGCCCCTACCAAAAGATTCAGGAATGATTAGGACGGCTAGAATACTTTTCCTTCTTCTCCCTAGTCCCAGCGCCCCCTAACTAAGTCTCTACTGGCTTGCCTAAGGCTTGGGTTCTAGACGGTTTTTGCTGCGGCTGTAGGGGAATTTCAATGATAAACTCTGTCCCTTGACCGAGTTGACTGTTGCAGTACAAACGACCGTTGTGTTTTTCAGTCACTATTTGATAACTAATTGATAATCCTAATCCGGTGCCAATGCCAAGGGGTTTAGTGGTAAAGAAAGGGTCAAAAAGTTGGGAGCATGTCGTTTCACTCATCCCCGAACCATTATCAGCGATCGCGATCGTGACTTGATTATCCTCTCTTACTTCAGTAGAAATCCGAATCTGACCAGGATGCACTTCAGTGTCTTTCAACAACCGTCCTTTGTAGCATTCATCAATGGCATCAATGGCGTTGGATAGCAAATTCATAAACACCTGATTGAGTTGCCCCGCATAGCACTCCACTAATGGTAATTTGCCGTATTGTTTGACAATCTCGATCGCCGGATGGTCGCCTTTGGCTTTGATACGATTGGCAAGAATCATCAGTGTTGACTCAATCCCCTCGTGAATATCAACCGCTTTCATTTCGGCTTCATCGAGGCGAGAGAAGTTGCGGAGACTGCGGACAATTTCGCGAATGCGTTCGGCACCGACTTTCATTGAAGTCAGCATTTTTGGCAAGTCTTCGACGAGGAATTCTAGATCGATCTCTTCTACTTCGTTTAAAATCTCTGGCGTGGGATTGGGAAAGTGTTGTTGATACAGTGCCAGCAACCCCAATAAATCTTGTGTGTATTCGTTCGTGTGCGTTAAATTGCCGTAGATGAAATTAACAGGGTTGTTGATTTCATGGGCTACTCCTGCTACAAGCTGACCTAAGCTCGACATTTTCTCATTTTGTACGAGCTGAGTTTGTGCTTGTTTGAGTTGGTGTAGCGTTTGCTGAAGCTGTGTCGTTTGGGATTGAGCCGTTGCGGTGGCTTCCTGAGAGCCGGAATACAGTTCGGCTTGATTAATACCGATCGCCAATTGGTCAACTACCGCTTGCAACAGTTCCACTTCACTATCAGTCCAAGGGCGAGAGGAGTGGCTGTGACCGCAACTGAGCACGCCAATTTCACCCGAACGAGTTTGAATCGGCAAACAAAGCAGCGAAATGTATCCAGCAGTTTGTAAAAATTCCTGCAAACTTGGCTCAGTGCAAGAGAGGTGATCATCAATGCGGAGCACTTCTCCACGCAAAAGCTGCTGACTTACCGGATCGGTTTCGGTAGTCGGGTAGGAACCAAGCGTGCTAGGGATAGCTGAAGTTCTAGCTTCCTGAATTATCTCCCAGGTGGGAGGAGCGCTCTGCTTTACGTACCAAGCGAAGGTACAGCGGTCGATTTGCAACAAGTCACGAATTTCGCTGACAGCCGTTTCTAAGATCGTCTCTACATCAAGGGTGTTACGAATTTGGCTAGAGAGGCGGTTTAATAAAGCTTCCCGTTCGGCTAAGGCTCTAAATCGCGCTTCTGAGTGCCGCAGTGCTTCCTCTGCGGCGACGCGATCGCTAATATCAGTATGAACTCCCACCCATTCCCGAATACTGCCATCTGGCTCTAATACAGGCACCGCACGAACGCTCATATCCCTGTACTCGCCATCGTGGCGTCGCAAGCGATGTTCGATCTGGCAAGAGGTGCGACTAGCAACAGCAGCCGACCACACCTTTAATATATAAGGTTGATCCTCTGGGTGAACGGCATTTAACCATCCCCACACCTTCAACTCCTCAAACGTTTGTCCAGTGAAGGCGCTCCAATCTGGCTGTTCGGTAACAAATTCCCCTTCTGAGTTAGTGTCCCAAATGATCTGAGACGTTGCCTCAACCAGCGAACGATATCGCTCCTCCGAGTGTCGCAGCGTCTGCTCTGCCTGTTTAAGGGCGGTAATAACATTTGATGTACCGATAATCTTGATGATTCTCCCTTGCTTATCCCGTATGGGATTGAGGGTAGTAAGTGCCCAGACTTCTCCGATTGGAGAGGAGAGGCACTCTTCGTAGGTAATTGCCCTGCCAGCCTTGAGACACTCCACATAATGTTGCCGCATTTGAGTGCCTGTTGCGCTGTCAAATATTTCTTCCGGGGTTTTGCCGGAAATTTCCCAAGATTTAATACCAATACTCTTATCGGTGACTGGGTTCCAACCCGCAAAGCGGAAGTCGCCATCCTCTGTGACGTTGACAACGAAAATACTTTGTTCGACGCCATCGTAGATGGAGCGTAAAAACTGTTCACTCTCTCGAAGGTCGGCTTCTGCTTGTTTGCTCGCGGTGATATCATGAGCAACGGCATAAATCATTTGCCGATCTATGGAAGACGCTGAATTCCAGGCCAGCCATTTATAAGAGCCGTCTTTGCAGCGGTAGCGATTCTCAAAGCTAATGCCTTCAGCACCCGTAGATAGTGCTTGGGCTTCTTGTAGAGTTTTTTCTCGGTCATCGGGATGAACAAATTCAATGAACGGAGAGGCTTTCAGTTCCGTTTGCGTCCATCCGAGGGTTTTTTCCCAAGCTGGGTTAAGTTGCTTAAAGTAGCCATCAAAGCTAGCGATCGCTAGCATATCTAAAGAAAGTTGGAAAAAGCTATCTCGCTGTTGTTCGGCTTGAATGCGATCGCTAATATCCAGGAGCAAGCCACCCCACATAATGTTGCCGTTGGCTTGCCTTTCTGGTCGGGAACGACCTTGCAACCATTTGAGGCGTCCCGATGGCGTAATCATTCGCCACTCATGACTCCAAGGCTGTAACGTTTGAGCAGAAACAATAATGCTCTGCTCTAGTTCTCGTCGGTCATCCGGATGCATCACGCTAAATAGGCACTCCGCATCCTGCTTAACAGCGTCTGGCTCTAATTCGCATAGCTCAACACAAGCCTGGCTGACATAGGAGAAATAGTGACGACCATCCGGACACAGCACATACTGATAAATCATCCCCGGTATGTTGGCTGCTAGTTGCTGAAATCGCATTTCGCTTTGTTGCCATGCTTCTTCAGCTTGCTGACGCTCGGCAATTTCCGCCCGCAGTTGCTGGTTTGTTGTCACCAGTTCAATTGTTTGTTGTTGTACCAGTTCTTCTAGCGCGATCGCTTCGCTGTAAATAATCATGCCGCCAATTTCCCCCTCGGCTTGTTTCCAAGGATGAATCTCCCACCGCACGCGCTTTTGCGAGCCTCGGATCAAAGCCTCGACCGTTTGCCGTTCTATCGCTCCGGCTAAACACCGTTGGCAGATATTTTGCCAATCATCAGGAAGGTTAGCAAAGACCTCATAATCACCAGACGCGACTTCTAGAAGCGATCGCCCGATAATTTCTATCTCATTCAGCTCATAATCAAGCAACCAGCGACGATTTACCAGCATGTAGTGCATCTGGCGGTCAAACATCGCTACCCCTGATGGGATACGCTCAATTAAGAGCTGTAATAGCTCAGAATTATTCAAGATCTGCATGAGCTAGAAATTGACAATTTATGAACACCGAAAAAGCCAGCCTAAAAGCATTCTAACGATCCCAACGCTACATTTAGGACGTTGAGAATACGGAAGTTTGAGGGTTGCTGTTGTCAAGGGGAAGTCTGTGTGTGATTTCAATTTACCAGCAGTATCTTGTCAGCTACCTCACACCCATCAGTCTTCATGATATCTTTGCAACCAAAAACAATTCTTAGATGTCCAACAACAGACTACTGACTGTCACCTACTAAAAAAAGCTGGGATTCTTATAAGAACTCCCAGCAACATGAATTGAGGTTGTCAGATTAATTTGAGGTTTCGCGACAGAGAAGTTAAATCAAGCCCCAGAAGTGTAGTACACCCTGACCGCTAACATATTCGATAATCAGAGCCGCAACAAAGCCGATCATTGCCAAGCGACCATTCCAGTTTTCCGCTTGAGGGGTAAAGCCAAACTTAACGTCGTTACGGTTTTCAGTTTGCATAATTCTTATTTTCTGAGGTTACATTTTGTAAATTTACCTGTAAATTAATGTAACTGGAAATTAGCAAAACTGCAACAATCTGTACCGACGCGGTTCATGGGTTCTGCTTAGACTAAGATGGATTCCTTTCACGGCACACTCTGCCGCACCTCAGAGCGCCCTGTAATCCTAGTTATTGGAGAAGGCAACGCGGCGATTGCCCGTCGTGAAGGGGTAAGATTTTCGGAATTATTCACATCAAGGGGATGTCATGATCGCCTCCCGGCTGCCAGAGCGACTAGATAGTTACTACCACCACATCAAGACAGTCATTTTGAGTCGTCAAAACCCGATTACGGGGCTTTTGCCCGCTAGTACCGCAGTTAATGCCCACGGCGACTATACCGATGCCTGGATGCGGGACAACGTTTACAGCATTTTGGCAGTCTGGGGACTAGCATTGGCGTACCGCAAGCTAGATGCTGATAGCGGACGCCTGTTTGAGTTGGAACAAAGCGTGGTCAAGCTGATGCGAGGGCTGTTGTTCTGCATCATGCGACAAGCGCCGAAAGTCGAGCGATTCAAACAAACTCAATCCCTGATGGATGCCCTACACGCCAAGTACAACACCCACACGGGCGATGTGGTTGTGGGGGATGACGAATGGGGACACCTGCAACTGGATGCGACCTCGCTGTTTTTGTTGATGCTGGCGCAGATGACGGCATCGGGGTTGCACATCGTTTACACGATTGATGAAGTTAACTTTGTCCAAAACCTCGTTTATTACATTGGTAGGGCGTATCGGACGCCGGACTATGGAATTTGGGAACGGGGTAACAAAGCCAATCACGGCAATCCGGAACTCAACGCCAGTTCTGTAGGTATGGCAAAAGCCGCACTAGAAGCGATGAACGGGCTAGATTTATTTGGGGTGCGGGGTTCCCAAGCCTCGGTGATTCATGTTTTACCTGATGAAATTGCGCGATCGCGAATTACCCTCGAATCCTTACTTCCTCGTGAATCTAGCTCTAAAGAAACCGACGCCGCCCTCTTGAGCGTGATTGGTTTTCCAGCGTTCGCGGTCGAAAACACAGAACTAGTGGAACGCACCCGCCAAAAAATCATTGATAAGTTGCAGGGAAAATATGGCTGCAAACGCTTTTTGCGGGATGGGCATCAAACGGTTCTAGAAAATACAACTCGCCTGCATTACGAACCTTGGGAACTGCAAAAGTTTGAGCATATTGAGTCAGAATGGCCCTTGTTTTTCACTTATTTGATGTTAGACGGACTATTTCGAGGAGACATCAAACACGTTGAAAAATATCATCAGTTGTTAAAAGATTTACTAATCGAGCGTGATGGGATTGGGCTACTTCCAGAATTGTATTATGTGCCTGAGGAAAATATTGAGGCAGAACGCAAATCTCCCCACAGCCAGCTGCGTCTTCCCAATGAAAATGTCCCCTTAGTCTGGGCGCAGAGTTTGTATCTTCTAGGTCAATTGCTGAATGAGGGCTTACTGGCACCAGGAGATATTGACCCATTGGGGCGGCATTTAGGGGTGGGGCGTCATCAAGACCCGATGGTGCAAATTGCCCTAATCGCAGAAGATGAAAAGCTTCAGGCACAACTGGGGGCTTACGGAATCGCTACACAGACGCTGGCGCAGGTAGAGCCACTGCAAGTACGTCAGGCAACCGAACTGTCTGCGGCGTATGCCCAAATTGGGCGCAATGACGCACTGAATTTAACGGGACGCCCAGTGCGACGCCTGCGGAGTTTGATGACTTCGCGCATCTTTCGGATTCAGGGAGAGGCGATGGTCTTCTTGCCATCGTTTTTAGACCAGCAGCAGTTTTACCTGACGCTGGATTACCATTTTTTGGTGGATCAGATTAAGAGCGAACTGGCTTATATTCAGCGTCACTGGTGGGAGTTAGGGCGTCCGACGATGACGTTGTTGTTAACTAAGACGATGTTGGAGATGGGGTCTGAGAAGACGGATGATGGTGGGATGGATGAAGATGCACCGATGCAAGTCTTAATCCAGGAAATGAAGAGCGGTATCTGTAATGGTGTGTCGGTGAAGCTGGGGCGTCTTAATCAACTGATGCTGAAGGCAGGAACGGAACGGATTGATTTTTTGCATGATTTTGAACTGACGCGATCGCCGATTAATACCACCACCAACCCTGACTATTATCTCCATAGCCATTCCCATAAAAATGGCCCCTTAAGCCATAGCCAGGAGTTTCTCTTAGAGTGCGAAACGAATCTGCAATTTTTGCTCGATAGCCTCCGGGATTCTCAGAATCTCTACGAGCAAATCGAGTTACTGCGGACGCTGCGACGGTTGCAAGGATGGCATTTTGATACCGGATTTGGCGGGCCAGGAAAACCTGTCACTGTCACCGATTTGCTGAATGAGGTGTACGTTAAAGCGGCAAGTGAAGGGCCATCGCCTTACTGGACTGTTGTGCGTCTAGCGGCGGGTTTACTAAATAAAGTAGACATCGGTTTGTCAGACGCTGTCACCGATATTTTGATCCGTGGGAAGCAAATTACCGTGGGAAAGGCTTACAGCGAGGCATCACTGATTAAAAAGCCAATGCCCCACTTGGAGATTCAGGCGAAGATCGATGAGTTTTGTGGAGAAGATATTCGCGATCGCGTCCTCACCCAAGAAATTCTCATTTACCTGGGCTTATTGATTAAAGCTCAACCAAAGCTATTTCAAGGACTGCTGACTCTGCGCGTAGGGTATATGATTCTCCTGATCACCAGTGAACTGGCAACAGAGTTAGGCATCACCCAGGATGAAGCTTACGAACAGCTCATGTCTTCTAGTCCAGTTGAAGTCAAAAGGCGCTTACGTTCCTGTTTAGCAGGCTACGACGACATTCACCAAAAGCTGCGGCAGCAAGAAGCCTTGCACCTCAAGCAGCCGAAACAAGCTATTGATTGGGCAACCGTCACAGACAGCTCGGAACGGGAAGATCTCCCCGTAGCAGGGAGTTGGGTCAAAAAGCGGCAACTTGACGGCACAGCGGGTCGAGTTCCCAAATACTTCTACCCCAGCGTCTGGCAAGTGATGAAACACTGTAAAGGTTTGATTATTGGCGACAAATTAGAACGCCGCAATCGCCTGGATAGTCAACTGCTGCTTTCGGAGATGACTCCTGGTGAGAAGAACTTTGCCCTACGCGTCGAGCATTTGCTCAACAAAATTCAGGCTCCAGAATATCGGCAAGTGAACATCGAAGCCTTGATGGAACTTGCCGCCGTTGTTGAACGCAACCCCGAACTCCAGATTGAAGAATACATTGTACTAGATGTACTCGTTGGTCATGCTGTGCGACTAACATGGCTAGAGCGTTTCCCCGAACACACCAACCATTACGACGAGTACAAAGCCGCCGCGTGGCGTTCCTTCTACAATACCTCGCCCCAAGAGTGTGCCAGCTTCATCCTCAAAGCCTTCCGCTTCCTCACCCAGTTTGAACCAGAACGGGCGGCTTAGAGTCGGTGAGTCCTGAGTCCTGAGTCCTGAGTAGGAAAGAAAGTATGAAGTATGAAGGGTGAAGTATGAAGGGTGAAGTATGAAAGGTAAGAGGTTCTTCCCTGCACCCGTTCGGCTGAGCGTTCGACTGCCCTTCGGCAGGCTCAGGAACCGCGCTCACGCCGAAGTCTCACGTCGAAGCCTGCACCCCTGCACCCCTGCACCCCTGCACCCCTGCACCCCTGCTCCCCTACTCACTGACTCTTTTCCCAACTGCCATTAGCATGTTTCAAGCGACGCGTTGCCGACTTGCCCTTTGGTATACCGGAGTAACGGCTGTATTGCTTTTATTCTTTGCCACAGGTGTTTATGTATATGTCCGTAGCACCCTGATTGAGCGGGTGGATGACACATTGAAGCATGTGGTGGAAGTAGTAGAGCGATCGCTGATTATTCAACCCACCCCAGGTTCTGATGTTCCCTATCGCGTTAATATCGAAGCCAGCTTTCGAGACAACACCAACACTGTAGATGACGACCACATCGACCTGGAATGGTTTAGCCCCAATGGCGAGCTGCTGTGGTCAACCTTATCAGAACCCCTGGATATTCCCCTCAACCTCAACCCGATGGGAAAAACCGTGCATCTTGCCGCCGATCACCTGTTGCGCCAGGTAACCGAGCGCGTGGAAACTGAGCGTCACGTTCTGGGTTATCTGCGGGTGAGCCATCCTTGGTTTGAAGTCACAAAGCCTATCCAGCAATTAATTATTGACTTAACATTAGGCACCCTAATCATGGTGCTGTCGGTGGCGGCAATTGGCTGGTTCCTGTCGGGAATCGCGATGGAGCCTGTGCGGAAGTCTTACCAAAGCCTGAAGCAATTCACGGCGGATGCTTCTCACGAACTGAGAAACCCGATTGCAATGATCCAAATGAACGTGCAGATGGCGCTGTCCTACCCAGATTTAGACACGCATCTTCAGCGGCAACAGTTGAAGGTGATTGAACGACTGACTCAACGTTTAGGGCGCTTAGTCAATGACTTACTGTTTCTAGCGCGTTCCGATAGCGGTATGGTACAACTCCAGCAGCAATCTGTACCTCTAGATGCCTTACTGATGGAGGTGATTGAAGAACAGCAGCTAGTGGCGGCAGAGAAGGGTATATCCCTCTCGCTGAATCTGCTAGAGACGCCGACGAGTAACGAACTACATAAGTCAGACAATGCCTTCACTCTTCTAGGAGACTGGGATCAATTAGCACGTCTATTTACCAACCTGGTCAGTAATGCGGTGCAATATACTCCCACCTCAAAGGAAGCCTCTGTGCAGGTGGAATTGCAACAAACCGAACGCCTTGGCACCGTCGGCGGACGACATCCTCAGTCTTTACTGCAAGTGCAGGTGCGGGATACAGGAAGTGGTATTTCTGAGGAGGCGCTCTCTCACATCTTTGACCGTTTCTACCGCGTAGACCTCGCCCGCACTCACGATACTGCTGCTGGTTCAGGATTAGGGTTAGCGATCGCCAAAGCCATTGTCGAAAATCATCACGGTAGCATCCAGGTTGCCAGCGTTCTCAATCAAGGCTCCACTGTCACCGTTAGCTTGCCCGCCTATCAAGGAAGTTTGAAGATGGAGTCCTGAGTCGGGGAGAAAGTATGAAGGGTGAAGTATGAAGTATGAAGGGTAAGAGGTAAGAGATTCTCTTCATCTCCCCTGCACCCCTGCACCCCTGCACCCCATCTCCTCATCTATCTACCTTCAGAATGCCACTTGTGACAGATGCAGGGGCTTGCAACACAACCTAATTTAATAAAAGGCTGGAACATTCAGCGACATCTAGCTACTCGCTGTCAATGAAGTTTAGTCACCACTACAGCTGTAGCCTACTTGGGTCAATTGTGCATTGAAACCGTGGTCACCGCTGCTCCAGCCGTAATCACTGTATCCCAAAATTGAAATTTTTAGGAGACGAATATGCCAATTGCCTTAAGAGAAGATGTCACCTATATCATGTTAAAAAAAATTCATGAAGGTGATGACCAAGGTAAGCACCCAGTAGGGTTTACAAAATCCGACTTTGTGGGTCGTAATCTTTCACAGTCAGACCTGTTGGGTCATCTTGATTACCTTAATCAAAAACAGTACATCGACGCTGAGTTTACCGGGAACGCCTACGCCAACCAGGAAGATGTTCCTAGCGTCATTGATTCCGAAGAGGTAGACTTTCGCGTCGCTAATAGCTTTGGAGCAGAAGACGGCCCATTACCCCATTTAATCACCTTTAAACGGGCAAAACTGACCGATAAAGGTCTAAAAATGCTGGAGAAAATGGAAGCCAATCCTCCTAAGGCGCTAGAAAAAGGGCCAGTAGTCCCAATTGCTACCAAGGACATGCCTTTCCTAGAAAAGGTGATGCTGAAAGCAGAGCTAGAGGATATTTTTGACGCCAGAGACCTCACCGAACTAGTCTTCCGCACTATGCGCGACTTGATGACCACAGAAGCGCAAGACCACGTTGCTGAGGAATTAAAAGGAGAGGAATCTCTACCTACAGACGACAAAGCTTTACAAAACGACCTTGTGGACCTTTGGAAAGATACGAACCCAATTGTCGCGTGGCTCAGTCGAGTTCGCCCCCCATTTGATGGTCCTGCTCCCTTTGTTATTGACGACGATCTCTTTGTTTTTCGAGTTGAACAAGAAGGAGGAGCCCCTCCGGGAGTCAGCGGCGAGAAAATTGTTAACGCCGTCTTTTCAGCAACTAAGGACGAACTGTCTGAAGAGCGAATTCAGGAAGTTGCTGGGTTTCTCCCCGGTAGAGTCAAAACTATGTGGGAGCAAGCCTAAACTTGCAAAAATGCGGATGTAAATTTTTCAGGCGACTACTGCTGAAAAACTAACTTTTGCTGTCCGACGTTCATAATTATAAGCGTCGGACAGAATAACAATTTAAAAAAAGGAGAAATAAGATGCCTTTTATAGACACAGTAATGCAGAAGGGACATTTAGAAAATGCCTTTGATGCTAAACAGGTTAGTGAACTGGTGTTTCGGACAATGCGGGATTTGATGACCAGGGAAGCATCGGAGCGAGTGGCAGCAGAGCTTCCTGAGGAAGAAGTTCCCACAAAAGATAAACCTATTCAAGATAAGTTAACCGATTTGTGGCAAGATACCGACCCGGTTGCTGGTTTTATGAGCAAAGTTAGAGAACCGCAGAAGTTTGATGCTGATTCTTTTCTATTCCGGATTCGACAAGAAGCCGATTTACCTCAAGGAGTGGACGTAGAAACAGCCGTTTCAGCAGTTTTTAGTGCCACTAAAGAGAAACTCTCACTAGAGCGCAATGAGGAAATAGCCACTTGGTTACCGGACAAAATCAAACAAATGTGGGAAGCCGCATAAAGGTCAGTCAATTTATACCTTGGCAATAATGCGCTCGCGTCCTTCAGCTTTGGCTTGATAAAGGAAGTCGTCAGCTATAGCAATCAAATCTATCGGTGAAGTATCGCCGGAAGGAACAATGCGCTGGCGACGCCTAAACTAACAGTGACGTACTGGCTGACGGAGGATTGGGTATGGGCAATTTTCAAGCCTCGAACGATCCGATGAATTGCCTCAGCCACTTGTATCGCCCCAGCTTTATCTGTATTGGGCAAAATTATGGCGAACTCTTCTCCTCAATTTCTTGTAGATTCAGGGATTGGCGGATGCGATCGCCAATCACCCCAATTAGCTGTTCTTTCTGAAATTGCTGCCGTAGTGCTAAGTCCTTTAGCTTCTGCTCAGTAATGTCTGTAAACGTCGCCACCGCACAACGCTAATGTGGGGGCGTTAACCAAACCCTGGGCGTCAGCGCTGGCGGTTCGCCCCTACCAGAGGTATCGAACTCCTCACTTAAGTGCCTGCACGACGATAGATAATTTGTGCCAGCTCGTTCCGTAAGAGCGCCTCTTGTTGGGTATCGCCTAATGCTGTGGCAAGAGCGATCGCCCGTTCGTAGAAATTCCGAGCATCCACGGTATTTCCTGATGCCCGATACAATTGGGCATACATGCGGAGGGTAATTAATTCTTGACGCCGATTTTCCTGTTCCTGTGCTAGAGCAATGCGTTGATCGAGGGTTCTAAAAGCTAAGAGATATTGTCCCTGAGCGCTATAGGAACCGAAAAGACCGTTCAAGGCGCGAAATTTATTGGCAGGGTCGCGGCTGTTTTGGGCTAGCCTCAAGGCGAAGCGATAGGAAGCGAGGGCGTCTCTGTGGCGATTTAGCGCCCGGTAAGCATCTCCCAAGTTATTGCGAGTATTTGCCTCTCCCAAGGGATCACCTGTGCGACGTCGCAGTGTCAGCGCGGCTTCGTAGCGTTTGATCGCTTGCTGGTAGTCTCCCGCACCAGCGGCGACTAAACCAAGGTTACTCAGACTTAGTCCTTCCCCGGTATCGCTGTCAATGCTCCGGGCGATCGCCAGTGCTTCGCCAAAGGTTCTGGCGGCTGCCTCAAAACTCTCGCTCTGCAACAACACTGTCCCCAGATTATTCAAGGCATAAATCTGCCCCAGGAAGTCTTGGCGGGAACGAGCGACTCCTAAGCGCCGCCGTAGGGCATTTTCTGCCTCAAGGTAGCGCCCTAACTGGGCATAGGTAAGCCCCAGGTAGTCGTAGGTTAAACCAATGCCTTCATAGTCTTCTGCTTGCTGATAAAGCAAGAGTGCTTGCGTCCAGTAGTCAATCGCTTTCTCTAGATTGCCTTTCTGCGCTGCCTGTCCGCCAAAGCGCAACAAGAGGTCAGCTTCACTTCTCACTTCCCCAAGCGTGTCGTTGTAGCGGCGGATATCGAGTTGTTCGTCGAGACCGAGCGCACCTAGACTAGCAGGATTGAGCTGACCAAAGGCACCCGTGTCAGTCAGTATGACTGGTGCGAGTGCTAGTACGGCTGACAGCCACCATCTTTTCATCAAACCCTCCCCTAGGCTTTACAAAAACCAACTCAAATGATGCCCACAACGTCTAGCTGTGAAACCTTAGACCCGCCGTAACTCAAGTTACTTGACTTAAGTCTACTGGCTTAGAGTCGGCATCGCATACCTCTGAGATTGTGGTTCAGAAGTTACTTCCTTACCGAGATAGATCGCGCAGATATCTTCTGGTAAAGCGGCTTCTAGGAGTTGATAGCCTTGCTGCAAGTAAATCCGCACTTCGGCGGGAGCGATCGCTTCTCCTTCTGCCTGTAGATAAGCGGCAATGCGGGTTTCGCTCCAGTGGAATGTTTGCGCCATTACCACCATTAACCGAATTTCAGGCGGCAGTTGTTCCAATGCCTGTTCTAGGTAACACCAAAACGGTGGCGAGGAGGCTTGCAGGTTGTATTGAATCGATTCAACGGGAGGAAGTTCGAGTTGGTTGATGCAGTAAGCCGTTATATTAATCAACCAATTTTGGAAGGAATTTGTCCCGGATGCCATTTCTGCACGTAAGTCTAAACCTCGCAGTTCGTAGTAGATATGACGCCAGGTGAGAGCAAACAGGTAATCGGCTTGTACAGGCGATCGCGCTGAATGCTGAATTAAGGTATAAACAATCGGGCTATAGCGACAGAAAATCGCTGTGAAGTACTTCCCCTGCTCTGGATAGTGCTGAAACAGGGTTAGCAATTCCTGGTCACTGTGAGGAAACAGTGACTTGACCATCGGATGACTGGATTCAGGAAAATGCGGGATTTGCACTGGTTTTAATATTACGAGCTGGAATTAAGAAAATTAAAGTAGATACTTCCCTTAATGTCTACTAGTAGCATCAGTCACAAATTGCTGGTGAGTGTCCTACAGAGCGCTGCAATTTTACTATAGTTGTGCGTAGCTACTTGTGTTCCCAAGTCAGCGATCGCTTTAACTTGGTTAAAATAAGTAGCATCACTCTGGCAGGTAGGCGTGGTTTAATCTTACCTGCAACTGGACATCGGTTATACACACTTTGTCAGTTCATGATTTTATCAATTAGTATCAACACTTTGCTTCCTTCATCCTTGACCCTGGGCGCGTTTTTCCCCGCTTTAGATAGTCTCCTTTCTACTCAAGGCATCATGGTGATGCTGCTAGCCGCCTATGCGGGTGCTATGTGGATGTTTCTCACTAGCGCCCCAAAAGTCCATACCGTCATGGTGACGGATTTGGAAGTGGCGCGGCAATTCTATGAAGGATTGTTGGATTTGTCAGCCGCCGAAGTCCCCTTGCACTACTACTACAACTACGAGCAAACCTTAGGAGTAACGGGTATCGATCCGTTGTATATGTCAGCAGGAATGGGAACCACCAGCGCCACCAAGCTCAATGGTTCAGATGGATTGTGGTATCAGCTTAAAAAGAGCACCCAACTACACGTCATTTCGGGGGCAAGCTTTGGTAGCAAAAATCGCCATCGCCATGTATGTTTTGATCGCGAATGTCTTGAACAGGTGCTGATGCGCGTGCAGATGCGGCAATTGAAGTACAAAGTCCGCTCTCAAAAACCCTTTAATTTCCTAGTGAAGGATATTGAAGGGCGCGTAATTGAGATGGTGGAGGTTTCGGGTTAGGGATTGGGGAAATTCATCGATCTTTCGAGCTTTTATAGAAAGAGATCCCCCCAACTCCCCTTAAAAAGAGGGGCTTTTCATAAGCCGAGGATATTGTAGGGGCGCTCTTGCTTTCATTGGTGTCAACTTAAGCCCATTTTACGAGCTTCTTCCCTTAGTCCAAGCGCCGTTAGCTATATCACCCGATCGCATCCGTACTTTTCCCGGATGTGGGTATTAAAGTATTGACCAACTGAGGTAGCAATTTTTAGCTCGTGATGGATTTTTTCCGGGACATCGTGATATTTGTAGATGCTGCCGTTGGTAAATTCTACTTGCAGGGTTTGGGTATTTTGGTCATAGTCGAAAGACTTCAGCACCTGGCTAGAGTTTTTCAGTAAGGGGAAAGCGATCGCATCCCGAATACTGGCACAATCCGTTAGTAGCATCACCAAGCGATCAATGCCAATTCCCAAACCGCCCGTTGGTGGCATTCCATACTCCAGCGCCGTCAAAAAGTCTTCATCCACGCCTTGCGCTTCCAAATCCCCGGCGGCTTTCCGCGCCGCTTGCGCTTCTAAACGTTCGCGTTGATCGATGGGATCAGTCAACTCAGAAAAGCTATTTGCCAGTTCTCGCCCGACAACAAATAACTCAAATCGCTCGACTAATCCCGGCTTTGAGCGGTGCGGCTTGGCAAGGGGCGAAATTTCTACCGGGAAATCTAACACAAACGTCGGCTGAATCAAAGTTGCTTCGCATTTTTGCTCAAAGGCTTCATTTAGCAACTTTCCGAGGGATTGGCATTCCTCAACATTGGCAATCCCCGCTCCTTTTGCTGCGGATATTGCCTCTTCCAGGGTTTTGAACGAATTGAAATCTAACCCCGTTTGTTCTTTCACCAACTCGTGCATCGTCACGCGCCGCCAAGGGGAAGTGAGGTTAATCTCCTCACCCTGGTAGGTCACTTGTAGCGTTCCCAACACCTGTTGCGCGGTGGTGGTAATAATGCCCTCCGTCAGCGCCATCATGTCGTTGTAGTCGGCGTAAGCCTGGTAAACCTCAATTGAGGTAAATTCTGGGTTGTGGCGCGTAGAGATGCCTTCATTGCGGAAAATCCGTCCTAGTTCAAATACCTTTTCAAACCCACCGACGATTAGCCGCTTCAGGTGGAGTTCTGTGGCGATTCGCAGGTACAACTCCATTTCTAAGGTGTTGTGGTAGGTAATAAACGGACGTGCATCTGCACCCCCGGCTTCTCCTTGAAGTACGGGGGTTTCAATTTCGATGAAGTCTTGCTCTTCTAGGTAACGGCGAATCGCGGCGGTAATTTTGGCACGGCGGCGGAAGGTTTCCCGGACGGTAGGGTTAACAATTAAGTCAACGTAGCGCTGGCGATAGCGCTTTTCGGTATCGGTTAGACCATGCCATTTATCCGGTAAGGGTAAAAGAGATTTTGTCAGCATGGCGTATTGGCTGACGTAAACGGAGAGTTCGCCTTTTTCCGTGCGCTTAATTGTCCCCTTGACGCCGATAATGTCCCCAATATCGGTAAGCTGCTTGAGGTGGTTAAAGGCATCGGGAACGTCTGCCATGCCTTCTGTAATTTTTTTCTTTTCTAGATAAAGCTGAATTGTGCCTGTTTCGTCTTGCAGGCTAAAGAATGCCAGTTTTCCGAACACTCGCCGTGCTAAGATGCGCCCCGCGATCGCTACTTCAAAATCTACTTCTTCGCCAGCAGACAAATCAGCAAATTTCTCTTGGAGTGGGGCGGTATGGTGGGTAGATTCCCAGCGATAGGCATAAGGGTTAAACCCTAGCTGCTTAAGCTGTGCGACTTTTTCTAAGCGTGTGGCACGAATTTCTTCTAAAGGGGACTGATCGGCAGACATAGCGACGAATAACTATAAAAATTGCGTAGACAGAGTTTTAAGACATGGCTCTACCGGATTGTTTTAGGTAGAGGCACGCAAAGTTAAATTATAGAAACGATTTGGCGATCGCAGGTGTTTCGGCAAGTCACCTCACGAGCCTAAACTGAGATTTGCACGCCTGAGGTGACAGTATGGATCAACTAGACCGCTTGATCAAAATGGCAGAAGATGAGCTGACGGAGTACAGCACCGATGCCCGCAAAATGGAAAAACTCCGCCGCAAAATTGGTCTATCTGTCCCCATAGCAGAACAGCGTCGTTGTCGTGAAGCTTTGGCTGTGCAACTTCCCAAAAGTGGCTTTCGCCAAATCCTGGAGGAACAGCGCCAAGCGGTGGCTTTGCCGTTTTGGGGGCTGGCGGGATTAGGGTTATTAGCCGGGGTTTCTCTATCGCAAAGCTTAGGCTATGTCGCCGCCGTCATCGGAACTGTAAGCGCCTATCGCCTCCAGAAATGGGGCTGGGAGTTGCAAGCAAAACGCCTGCTGCTCAATACGCTGGAGGATATTGAAGCCCGGATAACACAACCGCAGCCTGAGTCCTGAGTTAGTTGGAGTTTAGCCGCTTAGAGATTTGGCTAGCGATCCCGCTGATTAGCGCTCCTGCCATGAGAATGCCGATAGCAGGGGTAAAGACGGGTTGCCAAAGGCGATACCAGAGATCGAGTCCTAAAGGAACGCCCAGGGAATGACCGATAACGGCGATCGCTAACCAAAAAAAACTCAACAGCACTAGGAAAAAATCGATCGCCAAAAGTTGGTTGAGCCACTCGGTCAGTTTGTCTTTCATTGTGCGATCGCTAACTAATTTTAGGTACCCTCGAATAGTTTTCGTTACTTTTATCACTTATGCGATCGCCTAGAGACAATTTTTAACACTATTCGTTTGTAACGGTGAGAGTACGAGGCTGACCTTGCCACAAGGAAACGGTAACAATTTTTGCTCCTTCCTCTTCTAAGTCTTCAATGTACCCTGAACGCCTCAGTTCCGCTTCGTCATTGCTTTCAAAAGGGCCAAAATAGTAGGTACAGTGAGGCATTTCTGTCATCACTTTTAGCCACCAAGGTTGAGCGGGGCGAGGGCGATAAGAGCTGATGAGCAGGCTGAAGAAAACCAAGTAAACGCAGAACAAAAAAACTCCAACCATGAGAGAAATCCGCGATTGTAGGAATGGACTGATTCCCTCGGTATCTTTTATGAATGGAAGTGCCTAAACGTCTCATTCATAAAAACTCCGTCAGGCAAAGCGGGCATTTTTTTCAGAGGCTGTCTTGGCAATTGGTAAGTTAGGAAAATTTTTATCTTTTGTTCCTTAAACTCCAAATGTTGAAGAATTTTTAAGATCGAGGTGAATTGACTTTTTGTAGTACAACGGCAACAATGTTGAGCGATCGATGACCCGTGCTCCGTCAATATATAGTTAATGGTAAGACTCTCTCTCGAAAAGTTGCCAGTTAAAATTTTTAGAGTTCACTAACGCAGGGCTTGCTAGAGAGTCAATACAAGGCGCGTCACTTACCCCCCCATAACGTTTATGCAGAGATTCTGCCGCCAACGTCCAGCCATCACCAGCAGCCTAAAAGCCTGTAGTGTTACCCTTCTGTGTGCGTTTGTCGCTGGTTGTTCTTCCTCGTCAGCGCCCAATACTACCGCACAATTTATTTCTCGACTGACTTCAGGGAATCGCCCTGTCGTCTCGGAAGCCCCAGCGACTTGTGAGCTTGCCGTTGATCCCTTCTCTGAGGCAATCAACCAGGCGATGAACGCGGCGATTCTCGCCCAGTCTGCCGAATCTGATCGCCAGTGGAATGCCGTCTCATTAGAGTGGATTCAAGCGATTGAGAGGATGCAGGCGGTTCCTTTTAATAGCCCGAAGAAAGCCTTTGCCCAGAAAAAAGTAACAGAGTACCTGAAAAACTTACAAGTTGCTCAACAGAAAACGAGTACAACGCGATCGCAACTTCCCTTCAACAGTTTTGACAACGCCCTCCTAGATGAGCAGTTGCTGCTGTACTTATCCTACGTTGAGGCGGTAGGAGCACCGGATATCCTCATCGTCGGCAGTTCCCGCGCCTTGTTAGGCGTTGATCCTAGTCAGCTACAGCAATCGTTAGCCGCCAAAGGCAACGCGGGTTTAAAAATCTTTAACTTCGGCGTTAATGGAGCAACAGCGCAATTTGTTGACTTACTAATCCGACAAGTTTTAACACCAGAACAACTGCCCCAAATGATTGTATTGGCAGATGGCGTGCGGGCATTTAATAGCGGACGACCGGATAAAACCTACAGCGCCCTCGTTAGCTCTCCCGGCTATAAGAGTGTTGCTACAGGTAGCCGTCCGAAGCTACCGCCCCAAGAATTAGCACCGGGTGCTACTTGCGGAAAAACACGCCCAGAGGAAGCTGTGATTGTCCCAACGGACGAGGCTAAGAATTCCCAGCCTTTACAGGTAGCCCAAGCCGCTGAAGCTGAGGATACCGCCACTACTTCCCCTCTCCCTCCCGAGCGCTGGCTGATCCGCCAGGTTACCATTGCTCAGGCAAATACTCAGGCAAACACCAGTTACCAAGGCTCTGCAATTGACGCTAACGGCTTCCTGACGGTAGAAGAGCGCTTTTCCCCAACGGAGTACTACCAGCAAAAGCCACGGGTTGCAGGGCGGTACGATGCGGACTACCAACCCTTTAGTATGGCAGGTCAGCAAGCAACGGCTCTCAAGCGGCTACAAGCCTTTGCACGGGAAAAGCAAATTCCGCTTGTAGTGGTTAACCTACCCGTTACCAAAGATTATCTAGATACGGTGCGCCGCAGCCGTGAACAGCAGTTTCGGCAATTTATGCAGCAACGCGCTAGTCAAGAAGGATTTATCTTCGTTGACATGGGCGATCGCTTTCTCAATCAAAATGAATACTTTACTGACCCCAGCCACCTCAACCGCTACGGAGCCGCAGCGGTTTCCAGCCAGCTAGCGGCAGAAAGTAGAATTCCCTGGCCGATTTCAAGACCACAGTAAGAATGCTGTACTGAGAAGTTAGTGGAGGGTTACACTTAAGCTAACCCTCTCTAAAATTTGCTGCGTAGGCAGTTTCAATCCCTAATAGGGATTAGTAGAAGTTTAAACCTGTGATCGCTAGCTGTCGATCGGATCTCGTAGGTGGTTTTCCTATGTGATCTAGAAAGCGACCATCTAGATCTTGAGCAGGCAGAGGGTTTACCCTATCAACACTAAAGGGCGTAAGTCTTTAATGTTTAAGCCTTGCAGCAATCTAAGTCTATACTCACTTCAGCCCTCCCTGTTTTTCAAGGGACTACGGAGGCAGCAGTTTGCTTAAATACCTTGGGGCGCGATTGGTTATAGTCTCAGGGAGTCTATAAGCTTCATTTCCTCTAGCTCATCCTGTAGTATAGGTTATCCCTCAGAGGGTGTCTAGTGTTTATGTTTCAATCCCTAATAGGGATTATTGGTATTTGAAACTAGGTTAGTATGTTACTGCCTAAGGTATAAGCCAGAGTACTCTGTTTCAATCCCTAATAGGGATTATTGGTATTTGAAACGAAAAAGCAAAAAGAGGAGGTTAAAAAAAGCGTAGTTTCAATCCCTAATAGGGATTATTGGTATTTGAAACGAAAATGCAAGTCTGGGTTTAAATCTGAGAAAAGAAGTTTCAATCCCTAATAGGGATTATTGGTATTTGAAACTTTCATCTACTCTCCTTTAGCAGCTTGGAGGAAATAGTTTCAATCCCTAATAGGGATTATTGGTATTTGAAACAGTTGCTAACAAAATGCGTTCGACAATTGTTACTGTTTCAATCCCTAATAGGGATTATTGGTATTTGAAACCTTGAGTGATTGTGTTTTGGTAGCTACTGAGCAACGTTTCAATCCCTAATAGGGATTATTGGTATTTGAAACTCAGTTGGTGAATGTGAACGAGCGATTCCTTGATTTGTTTCAATCCCTAATAGGGATTATTGGTATTTGAAACATAAGTGGTTTTGCCGATCGGATAAAAGAGGCTGGTTCAAGTTTCAATCCCTAATAGGGATTATTGGTATTTGAAACCTTGGTGGTGCTGGACGACTTGATTAAATCCCCGTTTCAATCCCTAATAGGGATTATTGGTATTTGAAACTCATTCTTTGAAAGAAACCCCTCGCTAGTCTGGAGTTTCAATCCCTAATAGGGATTATTGGTATTTGAAACCCGATCCACGTAAACGTGAGTAATTGGATACAGGCGACACGTTTCAATCCCTAATAGGGATTATTGGTATTTGAAACCTGCTCTTTCCCTAAACCGCGCCGCGCTTCCAAAAGAGAAGATGTTTCAATCCCTAATAGGGATTATTGGTATTTGAAACACTTATAGATTGGTGATCTATGGTTCCCACCGTTACCGTTTCAATCCCTAATAGGGATTATTGGTATTTGAAACCACTTCAGCTAATATGCTGGATGCTACCAGAAGCAGGTTTCAATCCCTAATAGGGATTATTGGTATTTGAAACTGGCTGGAAATAAGCCAGGAAGCCTTACGGGAATCCCAGAAGCAGGTTTCAATCCCTAATAGGGATTATTGGTATTTGAAACGGATGTAATTGGGGATGATGATGATAGCTATTCATGTTTCAATCCCTAATAGGGATTATTGGTATTTGAAACGATTCAATGCTTAAGGGTAGTAGAACGAACTTAAACGTTTCAATCCCTAATAGGGATTATTGGTATTTGAAACTGTAGGTAATAGGGTTTATACGATTTAGTTAAATGTTTCAATCCCTAATAGGGATTATTGGTATTTGAAACTAGCTTGCTTTTGTTTCAATGCTAATAGATAGTCTTGTTTCAATCCCTAATAGGGATTATTGGTATTTGAAACGCAGCACAACCAAGCCGGGGGGATGTTTGAATGGTTTCAATCCCTAATAGGGATTATTGGTATTTGAAACTCAATCCGTTGACCGCTAAAGTAACCAATTTAAATGTTTCAATCCCTAATAGGGATTATTGGTATTTGAAACCTTATCTAAAGTTATTAGTACGGTGCCAGGATATTTATTAGTTTCAATCCCTAATAGGGATTATTGGTATTTGAAACTAATATTTTGATGGTGAGTAGTTATCTTCCTAGTTTCAATCCCTAATAGGGATTATTGGTATTTGAAACAGGGAAATAAGCCCTACTTCTCCCCCCTCCTCCAAGTTTCAATCCCTAATAGGGATTATTGGTATTTGAAACCTGTGGTTCCTTTTGGAATCTCCTTTGCTCTCAAGATTGCCGGTTTCAATCCCTAATAGGGATTATTGGTATTTGAAACGATTCTCAGCGGTCTGTAACCTGCTGGGCAAGGGGTTTCAATCCCTAATAGGGATTATTGGTATTTGAAACACCAGTTGCAAGAGATTTTTAAAGCTTCCTTCTCTGGTTTCAATCCCTAATAGGGATTATTGGTATTTGAAACGTCCGGGTCTTTGCCCCGGCATAGCAATCGCTCTGTTTCAATCCCTAATAGGGATTATTGGTATTTGAAACCATTTAGGTCTTTGTGAAGAAGTAAGGCATCATCATCCAGCGAGTTTCAATCCCTAATAGGGATTATTGGTATTTGAAACGTCGCCAGTCGCAACCATTGACGACGCAGCAGCTCGTTTCAATCCCTAATAGGGATTATTGGTATTTGAAACCGGATAGCCTTTTCCGCTTCACTCACCCAGCTAGGGTTTCAATCCCTAATAGGGATTATTGGTATTTGAAACTCGCTGAGTCCAACCGAAGCGTTGCCTCAAGCATTGCTAAAAGTGCGTTTCAATCCCTAATAGGGATTATTGGTATTTGAAACCTCGGATCTCTGGGGGCAAATCTCGAAGGATGGCGTTTCAATCCCTAATAGGGATTATTGGTATTTGAAACCCGCGTTCACCCGGAGCAATGCCCGTAAATATTTGGTTTCAATCCCTAATAGGGATTATTGGTATTTGAAACCTGAGCTGGATTGTGGGTAAGCAGTACTCCCAGTGTTTCAATCCCTAATAGGGATTATTGGTATTTGAAACCTACAGACTGATCGACTGACCTAGCTCCCTTCAGGTTTCAATCCCTAATAGGGATTATTGGTATTTGAAACAGGCGATCGCTTAGAACTTTTAGTAGCCAGCCTCATTCAAGGTTTCAATCCCTAATAGGGATTATTGGTATTTGAAACTATTTCCTCCAAGCTGCTAAGGGGGAATGATGAAGTTTCAATCCCTAATAGGGATTATTGGTATTTGAAACCGCCTACATTAAAGGCATCTATAAGGTACTTTTCATGTTTCAATCCCTAATAGGGATTATTGGTATTTGAAACCTGACTTGGCGGCAAGTGCTTCTTGCACCTAAATAGTTTCAATCCCTAATAGGGATTATTGGTATTTGAAACTATCCCTCAACAACATTGGCGAATTGAGAAATATTGTTTCAATCCCTAATAGGGATTATTGGTATTTGAAACGCAGAGTGTCATCCAGCATTCCATAGAGCCTGTCTCCTAGTGTTTCAATCCCTAATAGGGATTATTGGTATTTGAAACGGCGGTTGATCAATTCCTGTCCCCTCTCTCTTGAAGTTTCAATCCCTAATAGGGATTATTGGTATTTGAAACAACTGTCTGTTCTCGCTTTTGGCGGGCAGTATTTTCTTTGGTTTCAATCCCTAATAGGGATTATTGGTATTTGAAACCCAACGCATCGTGTTACTAGGTGGTGGTACACCTCGACCTGTTTCAATCCCTAATAGGGATTATTGGTATTTGAAACTGCGGCAGCCTGAAAAGCTTGGTGTATTTAGTTTTCGAGGTGCAGTTGCGCGAATGGAAAATATTATAGCATTTGAGGGAGGGAAGCGCCAAAAACCTGAAAAAGACTCTTGGCGAAAATCACCTTCAGACAAGGGTTTCAGCCACGGCGCGGATCGGTTTTGAGGTAGATAGGGGTGAAATCCTTGTAGCAGGAGGGATAGAGGCAGATCAAAACGCGATCGCCTCCCAACACCTACCCATCCGCGCTCGGAACCGTTCAAACTCACAAGATCAAAGCCGAAACATTCTGAGGTTGGTAGTCAGTTCCTAGCTTATTTGCACAAAAGCCCATATCAACCGTTTGATTTGGCTCAAGAACTCGTCCCCAATCTGGCGGAGTCACCACATACTGCGATCCTTGGGGAGCAAAACTGCCATTCCAACTGTTATTGATCGCCGCCTGATTCATCCGGAACTTCAGTTGCCAGTTTTCTGCCTTGGTATTACCTTGATTAGTCACGCGCATACTAACGCAAAAGCCACTTTGCCAATCTGACTGAATATTAGTCTCTGTTTTCAACTTCAGTCGAGAAGGTGCAGATTGGTTAACCCTAAACCGTTCAGGGCGGCGAGGTGTCTCAGAAGTACTCGGTTGAACCCTAACAGAGGGTTGAGGTGAGGGAGTACGAGGAGAACCCAATTCAGATGAAGGTTTTGCCAGCCGAGTATCTCTGCTAACCGACGGTTGAGATGAGGGAGTACGAGGAGAACTTTCCAGCGCACTTTGCCGAGGTAACAAAGTACTGAGAAGTTCTTGCTTCGGTTGCTCGACATTAAGCCAATCCTCTTGCAAAATGCCCCCCGTATCACCACTATTGGGATTCCAACTCCAGTAAGTAAAGCTGAGTTTTTCGCGATTGATGAAATTTACTAACTTTCGCTGCCAAATGCCCTCTTTAGAAGTGCTGTCTACCTGACGCCCTCCAAACTCCCCAATTAAAACAGGGGCAATCTTTTGCCTAGCAATGTAGTTAAATCCAATTTCCCACCGTCTTTCAAGATTGTTAGGAAAACTGGCTTCAGAAAACCAAGGTTGATCGAAAACCCCAGGCCCATATTCATGGGGAGAATAAACTAGCTTATTCTTAACAGACAACCGTACAGGATAGCGCTTTACCCCTTCTAAATTACCGCCCATCCAATGAATGGGTAATTTTTGTCCGGGGACATTATTTTCCACCCCTTCCACCACAATCAACCAATTGGGATTGATCGACAAAATCGCATTACCAGCCCGTTCTGCTGCCAGTCGCCAATCGGTTTGGCGATCGCCAGTACCCCAACTAGCTCGCCCATGGGGTTCATTTTTCAAATCTGCCCCAATCACATTCGCCTGATTTTTATAGCGAGTGGCGAGCATTTTCCAGGCATCAATCCAATCTGCCTCACTAAACCCATCACCATACCAAAGCTCAGGAATGCGTTTGTTGTTGAGCTGATGACTGTCGAGCAGAACTAACAACCCCTGCCGTTGAGCCTCCTGAACAATCAAATCCATCACCTCTAGAGGCGTTTTCCCCTCTAGCTCGTTGTTGCTGCCAATGCTGAAGTCAATCCCAGTCACCTCTTTCTCTTTGAGAGCTTGCACCGAGTAGGGTAGCCGGATGATGTTGTAGCCCAAGCTTTTAATTTGCGACAACATCTCCTTGTAATCTCTCGCCCATAACCCGTGGGGGGCGTGGTTTTCTGTCTCTATCCCGAACCAGTTTACCCCTCTGAGCAAGATAGGTTTCCCGGAAGCATCGACAATTTGGGAACCGCGAGTAGAAAGGGGAACCGGAATGGTTAAAGCCGCCTCTGCTCTGTTTACTGAGTGGTGAGAGTGCAACAACAACGCCGTCAAACCCAACAATAAAGCCAGACTGAACCCGCGCCAAAATTTTCTCAACTTCACAGGCTGAAGTGAAATGGCTCTGATATAACGCGGGTTTGTCCTCTGCGCTGTCTTCGCCGCCGCACTGAAGTGCTGACTACGAACCCTTAAATCAGTACTCTTTGGCTTAGGTGCAGTTTGGCGCGAAAAAATTGTTCGCCTTCGCCTATAGAGTCTGAGAACCGTCAGTCTTAATGCCTGATAGACAAAGTTCAGTAACTGCAAGCTCTGTTGGAAAAACTTAGCCATCTGCATTGGTTTTTTTTAAAGTTCAAAGAAGTAGGTTCGACTCCGCCCGCGTCCAAGGGGATGAGGTAAATCTGTCAAGTTTCTACCCCTTAGGCACTTCTTCATTCATATATAACTCGACCAAGCTGATAGAAGCGCTAAACAATCAAGCCCTCTGTATCCTTAATCAAAATGCTCAAATAGCTGTAATAGAAAGCATTCTGGTATTACTGCTACTCAGTATATTCACCGATTGCTCAGTAAAATTTACTAAAACTTTATACTTTTTCGAGCTTCTTCACTAATCCTATAAGGAAATTTACTGTATATCTGGTTAAGTTTAATCAAGGAGCACCTGTTCAGTAATGCTGCTGGTTAGCTAAAAGCTATCGCTTCTCAAGTTTATTCAATCCTCGTCTATCTTGTGGAGGTTTCAGTCATGACGGTTTCCCCTCTCAAACGGTTTATTTTACCCTCAGTAGTGCTTTCTGGTGCAATCTTTTCTTTGTTAACTTTGCCCTTGACGGTAATTGGTTCTGAGGACGTAGTTATCCAACTTCGGGAGGAACCGATGTTTCATGGCAAGGTTCGGGATGTGGCGGCTCCTTACTTGGGCTTTGCTACAGCACTGTCCTTGGGAGTTGCAGTTGGCAGTGTAGCGATCACAGGATGGCGTGAGTCTAGCCGCAAGTCAGCTCAGATTGACGAAGAATTGTCTACACTTCAAGACAATTTAAAGAAAAAGGAAGGACAAATTGAGGAGCTAAAACTGTCAGAAATGCAGCTACAAGCTTCTGGATTGAACTTCTTTGTAGATGATGAAGTTTCTGACAGCCCCCAGCCAAAAGTTTCTGCTATCAAGGCTACCGAAATCACAGATGCGCCTTGCCAGCAACAAAACAGAAATATCCAGTCAAACGCCCCTGTTAAGGCTACCGAAAGCAAGGTTGAACCAGAATCCGTAGGATATCATCTAGACCGTTGGTCTTTTACCCCTAGGGAACAAAAGCCTGCCATGGCTTATGCGATCGCTGATGAAACAACTTATTCCACGGCTGGCAAATCTTTAGCCGTCAGTGAAAGAAATGGCAGGAAAGAGCAGCCCTTGATGCAGATTCAAGAGCTACAAAGTCAATTTGAACAAATGATGTCTCAACTCCAGAGCCTGCAAACGGTTCTGCAAGACCCGGATGAATCCACCCCTCTCCAAGAGGAAGTAGAAAGTCCTCATCCTATTCTAGAGGAGATTCATCATCGCTTATTAGTTCTAGAATCTCAGCGGCAACAACACCAAGCAGTTTCCCAATCTTCACCAGAGCAACCTGAAAAAAAATCTTCAAGAAGCCGCAGAAGAGCCCCTAGAAAAACGGCTTAACCCCTTTTATCTAAAATGCTCAGGTATGGGAGCGTTGCTATAGGGATTTCTTTACAAAGTCCGAGTCTTAACGTAAAAACTCTGAAGATGAAAGGGGAGCGTTGGTCTGAGTTTCGCTAGCCGGTGGCAAGTTAGCCGGTTGAGCGTTCGGTGGTTCCTCCTTAATCAGGAAGCGATCGCCCCAGCCCCCATTTTCATCCTCTGCTCCTAAAACTGGAGGTGTGGTTTTTCCGGTCGGAAGTGGAATCAAGAGAGTTTTTGTTGCTTGTATATATTGATCATCGGTTGTAAATCGGACGAGTTCGCCAGAGGGATTGGCGAGTAGTGTTTCTAGCTTTTGTGCTAAAGCAGGAGACTGAATTGCGGGTTCGACCAGAGCGACAAAGGTCACCTCTGTCTCTGGGTTCACAGAAACTCCCATCTCAGACTGATTGAGTTGCCAAGCTTCTTGAAACTGACCATTGGGTGCAATTTGCCAGAGATTCAACGTAGCTTGCCAGTTTCCCTGCTCTACCTTGACAATTTGTCGAGCCAGGATAGAATAAGTTGCGTTTTGTTGAAAAACCCCATCCGGCGTTGAACCAGGACGAAGCGAGCGAGTCGCTGCTACGGCAATCAGACTTTGCTCAGGTAGATTAGTACTTCCAGCAACCAGATAAGCCCCAGGACGGCTTGATGGTTGCACTTGCATGTTCAACTCAACTTTCGGCGATCGCTCTTGGGTGCATCCAGTAATAAGAATTAGAACTAAAATCAGACAAACGCCTACTGTCCGTAAATATACGAACCTACGGGTCAATCTCTGAGGGAAAGTTAGTGGACAAAATAGATTTGGCATGGGTGAATGATCAAAATAGCGACGAACGGCTGAGGGATAAACTCGAACGATCTGATAGCGGTTGGGGCAATTTAAACTCAGGATATTCGTCAATATATCAAGCCAAGCTTAGTGATGCATCCAATCTTTCTTGATTTTCGCCGCTCTACCGTCTCAGACTCGCGACGGTTTGCTAGCTCGCTTTCAGTGGGGTCAGTATTGGTTCTCTTGGTCATGGAGTTGTTGGCAAGCCAACCCACCCCAGCTAATCCGCCGCCACAACCCCAAAATTCTGAGCCGATTCCGGCATCAGCATTGGCACAACGCCGTCCGGAGACGCCTCAAGCCTTCGTTCCCAGACCGTCAGAACGGCAGATACCAACGCCTTCAACCTTCCAATCCATTGAGCAAGTTGAAGACGCCTTAATCCAACAGATGTCAGGCAATGCGGCGGTGGCTCCGGCTGCTCGTACTACTGCGTCCAGCCCGGTCTTTACTCCTCCTAGCCCAGCGCAAACCTTCTCCGGACGCGAGGGGGGTATTCCGGCATTGCCTCCTAATCCAACCGGGGCGATCGCTGAACCCCCACTTTTAGTGACAACGGGAAGCAATTCTGACGTAGGTTTAGGGTTATTAGCCCCAAGACAGCAGGAGTGCCTAGGGACGAGTTGCGATCGCCTCCAACCCTCGACAGCGCAACGGGGAACCCTCACCCCAACCATTCCCACTCTCCCTCCTAGCAATTCCTCCCCTAGTGGTAACTTTGCTGCGCCAGCGCTGACTCCTTCTATAGGGAATCCTTCCGCTCAGTTCCCGACTATCGACCCACCAGCGGCGGTACCGTCACAACAGGAACCCCTGCAGCGCAGTACGGCTTTGAACGAGCCAAGCTTGCAGTTACAAGGCGTCTATTTGCTCCAGGGCGATGATTCTTCGGCACGAGCTAGGCTAGCAGCCGTTTACCCCCTGACCCCCCGCGTTTTAGCGGGTGCCACCCTGGATTTAACCGATGGCACTGCCTTTGATGATTCTCGCGGACAGGGACTGCAACTGAACGAACTGTATTTAGCAACCTCGCTGCAAGATTTGCCGAATCTCCGCTTTGTCATCGGACAAATCGATTTAACGTCTTACTTCGATCGCAATAGCTTTGCCAAAGACGGAGCCACGCATTTCTTCAATCCCGTGTTTCAGACTAATCCTGCCCTCAGCGCCACGGGAATTGCTCCTCGTACAGGTGCCTTAGTTAACTGGACTCTGACCGATAACATTGAGGCGAAGGCGGCGGTTTATTCTTCCGCGCGGAATATTGGCGGCTTCACCTTAGATGGATTTGCTGGGGAAGTGGGCATCAGGTACGGTAACGCCATTATTCGTGGCACCTATGCCGCCAGCCGCGATGCCGGACTCAACGATGGATTCCAGGGAATATTTCAACTCCCCAGGGGAGATGATCGTTTTGGCATTTTGGAATCTGACCGAGAGGAATCCTATGGTGTGAATGCGGAAGTATTTGTTCCTAATCTCAATTTAGGGTTATTTGGTCGCTACGGTCGGTACGAAAATCAAGCCTTAGGTTTAGGGGGAGATACGTTTAATTTCGGGGTTAGCTTTTTAGACTTATTTACCCCAGAAGATCGGCTAGGTATCGCTTATGGTCGCGCGTTGTCTAACGAGCAACTGCGGCAACAAGCAGGAATTGAGCGACCGGATGTATTAGAGGTATTTTACGATTTTCGCTTTTTATCTAACCTCCGGCTCGGTTTTTCAGTTCAGCAACGCAATGACTTTTCCGAGACAGTCTTAGGTGTTCGAGTTAAAACTGAGTTTGATGTAACTCCAACTAATAGAGAGTTTCGATAATGCAACAGGATTACTCTATTGGCACTGGCGTTCGGCGAGAACACAAGACTCGCCCTGGATGGCGGCGTTGGATTGCGGTTGTAAGTTTGGGGTTTTTGTGGGAACCAATGCTCTGCCCGGTGGTGGTTCCCGCCGCTTACGCCCAAACTGTACCCGCAGACATCCAGCGTGCCTATACGCTTTTGGGTCGAGGCTGGATTGATGATGCGATCGCTGCCTTTGAGCAAGCCGTGCGGCGTTACCCTCAGTCGATACCCGCCGCTACAGGATTGGCGATCGCTTACCGACGGGCGGGACAAGATGAAAACGCCTGGAAGGCTTATCAACAGTTAATCACCCTCGAGCCAGACAACCAACTGGCACTAAAAACCGTGGGATTTTTGGGTGCTTATCGCTCAGAGTGGCAACCTAAGGGCATTGAGGCACTCACCACTTTATTAAATTTGAATCCTGGTGACACCGAAGCCCGCGCCCAACGCGCCTTACTTTACGGTTACCAAGGAAGATTTTCGGAAGCGCTGGCAGACTATCAGGTGGCGCTACAAAGTAATCCCACTCCTAATGTTTTGCTAGGGGCAGCCCAGACTTACACCTACAGCGGCGACTACCAAAGAGGACTGGAACTATTTAATCGCTATCGGGCGACAGGGCAAGCGATTGATGGGTTTGCCGCGATCGCCTATTCTCGTGCTTTACGGGAAACCGGGACTCCCGCCGTTGCCGTACAGGTTCTAGAAAGTCAGTTACAAGCTTCTAACTCAACCACATTAGATGAGCGCGGGATTCAGACGCGGGCGGAATTATCCAGAGCTTATCTAGCGAATGAACAACCCGCCCAAGCCTTAGCAATTCTCGACCCCTTGAGAAGTAGAGCCGAGGCAATTTTACCGTTAGCGCGATCGCTCAATGAAATTGGTCGTCGTGCCAACCAACCCACCCTCTCCGCAGAAGCCGCCGACCTCTACAAACTGGCACTAGACCAGTCCTCCAATCCCTCCCCCCAGTTAGTTCGAGAAGTAGCGGATGTGTTGAGTGGCGTTCCTGCAGAGCAGGAATTTGCCCTGCAACTGTATCAACAACTAGCGAGAAGCCAACCGGATGATAGCAGTCTGTTGGTGCAGCAATTAGCGCTAGAAAATCAACTCGGTCTCATCTCGCAAACTGACCTCAGACAGCGCTTGCAGACCGCCTTGCAAACGCTCCCCACCGATTTCTTGCAACAGCGGCGAATCGCTCAATCGTTGCTCCGAGTAGACCCTCCCATTCCAGAACTGCTGCCGATTTACCAAAATCTGCTGGCTACAGGCGTAAATGAACCGTTCTTAAACTTCCGAATTGCTCAAATCTACATCCAGAATAACCAGTTAGCGGCGGCAAGAGGTGCCTTAGCCGCTTACAACGCCACCAGCGAGGGCGTTGACGACCAAGCCCCAGAGTTGCTAATTGCAGACATTGAGCGTCGCGAGGGCAACTTAGAAGCTAGCGCCCAACGTTATCAAGGATTGATTGCTAGTAGCCCCACCGATCCAGACATTCTCAGTGGAGCCTTGCAGGGACTGGCGGGAGTCCGCATCGCTCAAGGTCGTCCTGACGCGGCGCTGGATCTGTATGACCAGCTCATTGCCCTCAACCCTCAAGACTCCACCCTGCAACTGGGACGAGCAAGTCTTGCCTACCAAGCTAGACGCATTACCCAGTCAGAGGCGGAGGCAATTCTCAACAACTGGCTAGTCACCCAACCTGCAACCAGCGCCCCTCCGGAACTATTTAGCTTAGTGGCTACCCTCCCCGCCAATTCACGACTGGAGCCTCTGTATAACACCCTGCTTGAGATTGACCCCACTAATATCCCGGTACAACTGCGATTAGTTCAGGCGATCGCTACCCGTAACCCAGCCGAGGCAAGGGCGCGAGTGGCGCGGTTGATTGCCAACGATCCAGACAACCTCGGTGCCTACTTCGTACAAGGAGAATTAGCGCAAGCCACGGGCGATTTGGAACTGGCTGACCGGGCTTACCAGAGGATTTTGACTCAGGAGCCGGATAATACTGGAGCCTTAGCCGCTTTAGGGGGCGTTCGCTTTCGACAGCGGCGCTTCGACCAGGCGGAGGAACTGTATTCCCAAGCTCTGGCGGTCAATCCGGATGATGTGGGAGTGCGCCGCGCTTTAGCCGGACTGTCGGCGGCACAAGACCGACCACTAGCGGCACTACAGCAACTGGAAGTGCTACAACTCGAACAAGTCGCCAACGGGACATCCGACAGCGAATTGTCTCAGCAAATGCAACAGCTACAAGAGGGCTTTCTCAGACGCAGAGGCTTTCAGCCGAGTTGGGAACGCTACTAGCTAAAGGATGAACCGATGAATAGAAGTCGCTGGAATCTATTGAAAATTACCGCCGGGTGTAAATTCTTATTCATCTTTCCCGCTTATACTTTCATCCTGTTTTCTCTGGCGGGCTGTTTTTCCGACTCCCAGGTGAGACAGCCAGAAACCCCACCAGAAAGCACTCCAGTTGCTACCGTCTCTCCTGTGGTAAGTCGCACCCCGTCGCTGCCTTCAGCAACGGAAAACCAGGAACTGCTCCAGCAAAGTTGGGAGGTTTACAAACAGCGCTTTATTCAAGACGATGGGCGAGTCATCGATCGGGAAGCTAGCGATCGCTCGATTTCCGAAGCCCAAGCCTACGCCATGCTCCGCGCCGTGTTAATTGATGACCCAACGACCTTTGCCAAAACCCTCGACTGGGCAGAGAAGAATCTCCGGCGTCAGGAGGCAAATGGACAACCCGGCGATCGCTTGTGGGCATGGAAGTGGGGACGCGACAAAACGGGGAAGTGGGGAGTTATCGACCGAAATTTTGCCAGTGATGCTGATATCGATGCGATTACCGCCCTGATTTTTGCGGCTCGTCGCTGGAATCGTCCGGAATACCTGGAGTTAGCTCGCGGCAAGCTACAAGATTTGTGGGAGTACTCTACAGTGACTACGGCTAATGGCAGGCGCTATTTGCTACCAGGGCCACAGGAGGCGTTTGTGAAGCCGCCCTTGGTGAAGCTTAACCCCTCCTACCTTGCCCCCTACGCCTTCCGCCTATTTGCTCAAGTCGATGGCGACCACGACTGGATGAGTTTGGTAGACAGCAGTTACTACGTGCTAGAAAATGCTGCTCAGATTTCCGCTGTGAAGTTGCCGAGTGATTGGGTTGCCCTAGATACCGAAACGGGTCTATTCCAGAGCGTACCCCAATCCAGCCCGCTGCACTCGCAGTATGGCTTTGATGCTTACCGCGTTTGGTGGCGAGTCGCTTTAGATGCTGCCTGGTTTGAGTCTCCGGAAGCTTTGCAGTTTTTGCGCCAGCACTTGGGCGATTTGCAGGAGCGCTGGCGCAGCGAAGGAAAAATTCCCGCTCAGATCAATTTACAAGGGCAACCAACCGTTGATTATGAATCTACTTCGCAATATGCCATGCTTTATGCTGCCTTGCGCTTAATCGACTCGGAAACAGCCGAACAGATCCGACAACGCAAACTGCTAACGTCCTACAAAGAGGGGGTTTGGGATAATGACATGGCTTACTACGTTCAGAATCTTGCTTGGTTGGGGTTATTGCCTCCTACTACCGTGACGGCACAGCTTTTAGACCCGGACGAACGCTAGCGATCGCGCGCACAATCTTTCAATTAATAGTGCAATTTTCTGACCCTCGCCAGATAATGCACAGCAAACTCAATCCAGCTAAACCAGACGAATTAGTGTATGCAACGCTTTCTTCGCTACTTGTTCCGCCATCTACCTTCCTCTGGAAAACGACAACGCCGCCATCAAAGCAAGACTGCCGCAGGCATTTTTCAGCGCCGTTTGCTGGTGTTGCTGCTGGCGATCGCTTGTACTTGCACGGTGATTGGGTTGGCTCCCGCTCTCGTTCAGGCTCAAAGCGAAAACGAGATTAAACAGTTAGAAGACCAGCAAATTAAAGAGTTCTCTTTACCGAGTCCGCCGCCCAAAGCTCCCGTTTACAAACCCCGTCCGGCGGCTCCCTCTGCTCCTGCCAAATCAGCATCGCCGCCTCGAAGACGACAACCCGCCGCTCGTCCCGCCGCTCGTCCCGCCGCTCCTCCCCCCGCCGCTGCACCGCCAAGGCAACAGCGTCGGCAAAGCTCACCCCCCGTAGCGTCCCCTGCTCCTAGACCCGCTCCTCAGCCTGTTCGCCCTGCCAGAGCAACGCCGCCAGAGGAGCCGAATCGTGTTGTTGAGGATGACACCACACCGACCAGTCAGTACGTCCTAGAGTTTAATCGCAGTCCGGTTGTGGGTGAGCGCTTCCGCTTGGAGGGCTTCTACTCCCAAGCTCGGCTAGGGTTTACTCGCCCCCGTAATTGGGATGTGCAATCGGCTAAAGCCTTAATTCGCTATCAGCACTCGCCAGCGTTGTTAGCGAGTCGCTCTAATCTGACAGTGATGATGAATGGTGCCAGCATTGGCAGCATCCCCCTCAACCGCAAGCAGTCTCAAATCGGCAGCGCCCTATTCAATATTCCCCCAGAGCGGATTCGGGATTTCAATAACATTTCGCTAATCGCTCAACAGCACAACGCCCAAGACTGCAAAGATGAGAACGCCAGCGATCCTACCTTATGGACTGAGATACTTCCCGATTCCAAAGTAGTTTTTGAATACCAGCCACAACCTGTTGCCCTAAACTTCAGCCGCTATCCCTATCCCTTCTTTGACGACCTCAGCTTAGATCCCAATCAAATCGCCTTTCTAGAACCGCAGAAGATCAGCGATTCTTGGCTAACGGCATCGGCTCGTTACAGTGCAGCGTTAGGTAGGCTGGCGGATTATCGTCCCGTCAATACCCGCTTAGTCACCGACTTCGACGAGGTAGACGGGAACGAGCGCTTAGCAATTATTGGGACGCCAGAGGAGCAACCTGCCCTCCAGTCCTTGGAACTGCCCTTTGAAATTAGTGGCGGTCGCGTTCTTGATGGCAATCTTGCACCTTTACCCCCAGATGTTGGGGTGTTGATGGTGACTACCACCGAGGATAGCGGCTCTCCCGTGCTAGTGGCGACGGGGAACGGGCCGGAGGGTGTAGCTAAAGCCGTACAGTTTTTGATTCAGCCTCAAGATCGAAAACTCGGTACTAGTCAAGGGATATTGGTGACGCAAGTTAGCGATGTGCCAACCCCAGCGCCTCAGCAGTGGCCCGGTTATCTACCGCAGGAGAAGAGTTTTAAACTCAGCGACTTAAAAACGTCCAATGACGCGCAGCCGTTTAAGGATATAACCGTTCGCGGTTCTAATGCTCCCCCCGTTGACATTGACTTCCGCGCTTTGCCCAACAATGATTTTAAACGCGGCAGTTCGATGAATCTGCGTTACAGCTACGGACCGCAAGTCAATCCCCGAACCTCGGCGGTAGAAGTACTACTGGATGGCGTGTTCATTGGTGGGGCGCGATTGAGCGAGGAAGCCGGAGCGACGCGCAAATCCCTAAAGGTGAATTTGCCGGAAAACTTGATTCAGCCTAACTCCAAACTGCAAGTTGCCTTCCGTCTCAACCCCAGAGAACCGGCTGATGCTTGCGGTCGCGCCACCGATGGGCAACTAACGGGTACGGTTCATGCCGATACCAGCTTTAACCTCAATCGGGAAAACTCCGTTCAATTGCCGGATCTGAAGTTGCTGCGCTTTGGTTTTCCCTTTGCGGCTCCGCAAGACCTGTCCCAAACTGCAATTGTGGTGCCCCAGAACCCTTCGCCGACAGACTTGCTCACCCTGTTGGAGTTTAGCGAACGCTTAGGCAGGCTCTCAAAATCAGAATCGGTGAAGCTTCAGGTTTATACCACTGACTCGTTACCCGAACAGGTGCGATCGCAAGCTAATTTAGTGGGAATTGGCGTGCGAGAGCAATTTCCCTTCCCGGAAGTTTTTCAAGCGGGTGCCTTGAAACTGAAGAATGTCTTCGGGCGTCAGTGGCAGCAAGGTAATATCCAAACCTTGTCGGATGAAGAAGGAATAATTCAAGAAATTATTTCTCCCTGGAATAGCGATCGTGTCTTGCTGGCTTTGAGCGGTCAGACCGAAACAGGTTTGGAGCAGGTGCAACAGCTACTGGATAAAGACCCTTGGTTCTTCCAGCTTCAAGACGATACGGTGCTGGTCAGCTCCAACTTAGAAAATACTTCCGCCTACGACGAAGATGCCTACAACCTGGAGTTTTTGCAGAAATCCCAGCCCCGTCGCATCGAAGATACCAATCTGTTAAGTAAGGTAACGCGCTGGCTCCAAGAACACTGGTTCCTGTTACCCACAGGCGTTGTCCTCTTTGCCCTCGTGCTTTACGGCATTTCCCAACTGTATCTCAAGCGGATTGCTATCAAGGATAAACCATGACCAGTCGATTAAAGTTCTGGAGGAATCGTCAGGGTAACCGCTCCTTGCGCCCCCGCAGGGAGCACGTCACTCAAGGGCTGGTTGATTTGCTGCCGCATTTTTTCGATCGCACGTTGAGCAGAGCAACGCAACCGCAGCTTAAGTGGCTGATTTTTGTGCTGCTATTTATGTCAGTTCCTTTAATCATTACCCCCCTGAAGATTTGGCAACAGGGAGTAGTGGCGGTGCTGCTGGCAATCATGGGCTGGCTGGTTGTGGAAGTGGAAAAAACACAGACCAGTAAAGATACCTCGGAGTATCTCCATTTGTTTCTGGTTTGGCTCAGTAGTGTCACGACGCTGCGCTATCTGTATTACCGCACCAGCTACACTCTCAATTTCGATACCTGGATTAACGGGATAGCCTGTGTGTTGCTGTATGCAGCAGAGCTGTATGCCATCCTGACGCTGTTTCTCGCTTATTTTCAAACCCTGAAGATTAAAGACCGCGAACCTGTCGATCTGTCGCTCTTCCCTGAGGATCAGTGGTTTAAAGTTGATATTTACCTTCCCACGTACAACGAAGATGTGGAGATTGTTCGCAATACGGCACTGGGTGCTTTAGCCCTGGATTACCCGGCGGATAAAAAACGAGTCTATATCTTAGATGACGGCAGGGCAGAAAAATACAAAGCCCGTCGCGAACAGTTGCGCCAAATGTGTGATGAACTAGGTTGCATTTTGTTGACGCGGGATAACAATGACCATGCCAAAGCCGGAAACATCAACACCGCCTTTCGTCGGACGGATGGCGATTTAGTCCTGATTCTTGACTGTGACCACATTCCCTCCCGACAGCTTCTTCAGCACACGGTCGGCTTCTTTTTTGATGAGAAGGTTGCCTTTGTGCAGACGCCCCACTGGTTCTATAATCCCGATCCCTTTGAGCGCAATTTGTTAACACGGGGTAAGGTGCCTGTGGGCAACGAGTTATTTTACAAGGTGCTGCAAAAAGGGAATGATTTTTGGAATGCGGCGTTCTTCTGCGGGAGTGCGGCGGTGATTCGCAAGGAGTACGCCCTGCAAGTAGGGGGAATTGCCACGGAAACCGTTACGGAAGATTGCCATACGGCGTTCCGGCTGCATTCTCTGGGGTACAAGTCGATTTACTACGACAAGATTATGGTGGCGGGGCTAGCCCCGGAGAAGTTTGTTTCCTACGTCGGTCAGCAGGTGCGCTGGGCGCGGGGGATGGCGCAAATTCTCCGCCTAGAAAACCCGATGTTTAACCGGAAGTTGAATCTAACGATTCCTCAGCGGCTTTGCTATCTTTCTGCGACGTCGCATTTTTTCTACGGCTTTCCCCGGTTGATGTATGCGATCGCTCCCACCCTTTATCTGTTATTTGCCATTAATCCGATTCAAGGTTTGGGGGTAGAAACCTTAGTTTACGCCTTGCCTCACATTCTTCTCGCCCTCAATACCAACTACATCACCTACAAGGAAGTTCGTTATTCCTTCTGGAACGAGATTTATGAATTTGCGATGGCGTACCAATCGGGGATTGTCACCTTCATGGCGCTAATCAACCCGAAATTGGGTTCGTTTAATGTGACCGACAAAGGATTAGTCGTCACTAAACGCAGCTTCGATTGGCAATCTTCGCGAGTGCTGATTGGGGTAGCGGCTCTGATTGTCACTTCTTTAATTGCTGTGCCATTTTGGCTAATTCTGCGACCAGAAGACAAACAGGCTGTCTTGGTTAACGCCCTGTGGTGCGGCTTTAATCTGGTGCTGATCGCCGCCGCCCTACTCGTTGCCTTCGAGCAACCGCAACTGCGACGCGCCCACCGCCTGAATCGAGAGTTAACAGCAATCATTTATAGCAATGAGCGGACTTGGACAGGCAAAACTACTGATGTGAGCGAAACGGGTGCCCAAATCGTACTCGATAGCTGGCCCAATATCCCGGATGAAGTGGAAGTAGAGCTGGTGGGAGACTTTGGAGCACGCGCCTTTTTGTCCGCACAAATTGTTCGGGGTTTACCTCTCAATGAATCGCAATCTGTACTAGCGGTTAATTTTATTAATGCGTCACGCCCTCAACTTGATGCTTTATCGTTGGTACTTTATTCGGACGTAAAGGAGTGGTATTCCCAGAAGCGGGAAGAGGTTGATGATCCGTTGGGTTCCCTCAGGTTCTTGGCGACGGGATTAATGCGTGCTTTCCGTGAGACTAAACCTAGCAAGGGGGTGAAGGTACGCCAGCGCGTTCAAGCGTTGACGCAGCTTTACTGGGAAGGTGATTACTACCTTGGGCAGGTAATTGAGATGGGAGTTAGTAGCATACGACTAGAAATGGATGGCAGTTTGCTTCCCCATCTAGACCAATTGCAGCGCACTAAACCTGTCGTGGGATTATTGATCAGTCAGGGGGCGAATGATGCTACACCCACACGCTTGCTTGCTGGGGTGCAGGCTGTAGAGGTAGTATCTGAGCCGACAAGCGAGGCTCTAAATAATCGGATCTTGCTGGAGTTAAGCTTCCCGCAGCCTTTTCAACAACGGCAGCAAGCTAAAATTCAACAGCTTCTAAAGAGGCTGGCTTGATCACAGTGCGATCGCTCCCTACAGGTGAATGCGAGATCCCCAACTTCTCAGAGGCTGTCTCTAAAGAATTTAAATCCCTGGAGATCCCCCTAAATCCCCCTTAAAAAGGGGGACTTTTAAGAGATTTTGTTCCCCCCTTAAAAAGGGGGGCTAGGGGGGATCTATCCAATCGTTAGGCAACCTAGCCAGTTAACATTACTTTAGAAACAGTTTCTTAGAGAAGTCGGGGATCTGAGGCGATCGCATCTCACAACTCAAATAAGATGCTATAAATATCAAGGCTATTAGCCTCGTTTCAATCCCTAATAGGGATTAGTAGAAGTTTAAAGCGCGATTGCCCCTAGCCGGAATCCAATTTCTGATCCGTTTCAATCCCTAATAGGGATTAGTAGAAGTTTAAAGCTATTCTACTAGCTGGTAGCTCTTTAGCCCTATCTCCTAGTTTCAATCCCTAATAGGGATTAGTAGAAGTTTAAAGGGATTAGTACCCATTCCTTCCGCCGAACATTCATGTTTCAATCCCTAATAGGGATTAGTAGAAGTTTAAACTAAAGGAGGAGTACATCAAATTGTAGCGGGCGGCAATGTTTCAATCCCTAATAGGGATTAGTAGAAGTTTAAACTGGCTAAAAAATAAGGCAAAAATCGCTGTTATGTTTCAATCCCTAATAGGGATTAGTAGAAGTTTAAAAATCCCTGATAGGGAATAGCTTAGAGAAAGATTTGTTTCAATCCCTAATAGGGATTAGTAGAAGTTTAAAATTTTCTACTGGGCAGTAGATTCTAGCGACGCTCCCGGCGTTTCAATCCCTAATAGGGATTAGTAGAAGTTTAAAACCCAATTGTCTGTCTCCCAATGCATCCGGAATTGTTTCAATCCCTAATAGGGATTAGTAGAAGTTTAAAATGATTTCTACCATTTTCTTGGTATGTATGTAAGAGTTTCAATCCCTAATAGGGATTAGTAGAAGTTTAAACCAACCTGCTCAGACCAGGCGATCGCCCCGTTGATGTTTCAATCCCTAATAGGGATTAGTAGAAGTTTAAAGTGACTCTTCTCCTTTTTGGCTGAGGTAGCTATCGTTTCAATCCCTAATAGGGATTAGTAGAAGTTTAAACTATGCTCTATGAAGTTTGCGCGGTGGAAGTACAGTTTCAATCCCTAATAGGGATTAGTAGAAGTTTAAACTTTGCTCTCTATAGATGAGGAGATTTCGTATCGAGCTGTTTCAATCCCTAATAGGGATTAGTAGAAGTTTAAAAATGTGCCAGGGATGATAAAAGTTTGCGTTTTCTGTTTCAATCCCTAATAGGGATTAGTAGAAGTTTAAATTTAGGAGGTACTTGGAGAGCTAAAGTATCCCCCGTTTCAATCCCTAATAGGGATTAGTAGAAGTTTAAACAGGCTGCACTCCTGCCACATCTGTTTTTAGCATTGACTCAGCATATGTTTCAATCCCTAATAGGGATTAGTAGAAGTTTAAATGAGCAATCTCTAAGTGACGCCTTCCTTACCCATGTTTCAATCCCTAATAGGGATTAGTAGAAGTTTAAATCTATCCGCCTGCACCTTACACCATCTATGAAGGAGTTTCAATCCCTAATAGGGATTAGTAGAAGTTTAAAGGATTTGCGTCCGAGGTGATCGAAGTAAAGCCAGAGGGTTTCAATCCCTAATAGGGATTAGTAGAAGTTTAAAGAAAGAATCCGGGCGATCGCCCCTACCCAAAACCCAATGTTTCAATCCCTAATAGGGATTAGTAGAAGTTTAAAGTTACAGGATTGATTGCGGTTGGGGCTGCTGTCCTGGCGTTTCAATCCCTAATAGGGATTAGTAGAAGTTTAAACTGGGAGAACGCGGCTACCCGAATTACTGACTTTATGTTTCAATCCCTAATAGGGATTAGTAGAAGTTTAAACGCGGCAGCCTGAAAAGCTTGGTGTATTTAGTTTTCGAGGTGCAGTTGCGCGGATTGAAAAAATTATAGCATTTGAGAGCCAGAAGCGCCAAAAAGCTGAGAAAAGCTTTTGGCTAAAGTGCTCACAGAATAAGCATTTCAGCCACTGCGCGGGTCGGTTCTGAGGTAGATAGGGGTGAAATCCTTGTAGCAAAAGGGATAGAGGCATATCAAAACGCGATCGCCTCCCAACACCCACCCATCCGCGCTCGGAGAAATCTACACACTATCCGTCACGCTGCTAAAATTAAACTCTTTTACCCGTACCCCAGGCACAACACTATTACCGAAGCGATGCACCATACTCACGGCATCGATATCCCGTAACATCTCTGGCAAAAGCTGATTGAAACGCAAATTTTTAATCGGGTAAGCAATCTGCCCATCCTCAATCCAGAACGTGCCATCACGAGTCATACCCGTGACTTCCAGCGTCCGAGCATTAACATAGCGCACATACCAAGCGCGACTAACCAGAATTCCTCGCTCTGTGGAGGCGATTAAGTCCGTCAGCGATTGAGAAGAACCCGTCATTACAATGGGGAACATCGCACCTGTCGGTTCCTTACCCTGCTGGGCAGCCCAGTAACGGCTGTATGCCAAAAATTGAGGAATACCGTCTTTAATTACTTCTAAGGAAGAATTGCTTAACCCATCGCTAAAGAACGTCCCCATTTGTAACAAAGGATGGGCAGCATGGCGTTGTACCTGTACTAAAGGACTGAATAACGGCTCACCTAAGCGATTGCCCACGGGCTTGCCAGATTCATCAGTCCGGGACATAAACGATCGCCCCTCATCCGCTGCTCGTGCTTCTAGATTCCACATCACCCAAGGCAGCAAATCCGCAAGCGCCGCACCGTCGAAGACAACAGGATATTTACCGGGCTTCACATCGCGAGGCTGGCGAGAGGCTAAGGCGCGTTCAATAATCTGCTGAGTCAGGGAGGCTATCGGCAACTGCTCTACCGCCCAAGCTGTGCGTTGACTCCAGCTTGAACCATCTTCAATTCGGGCAGTGTAGCTGTAACTTACATTTGTTCCCTGGTTATAGGCTCGCAGCCCTTGAGAGTTGCCAATTGCCTGCACAGAGGTTTCTGTACTCAGGGTGCCGGAACCATCCACCTTCGCGGCGGCACTCTCAGCACACACCCGCTGAATGAGTTCTCCCCGTTCTAAAGGCGAGAGCGTAGCTGTAGCCGTGTCAAACGCTGGGGTACGATCTTCGTAGGATTGGGGCGGAAGTAAAGGCACCCACTCCGGATCTTCTGGGGCAATTTGGGCGAGTTCTTCTGAGCGTCGTAGTGCGGCTTTGATAGCGTCGGGTTCAGTTTCGGTAGTGGAGGCGGAGGCGCTACGGGTGCCGAAGTAGCTGGTAATGGTGAGGCTAAACTCGCTTTGACTGACATTCTGGCTAATTTGATTTTCCGAGAAGCGGCTTAAGGCAGATTCTTCAGCACCGACACGAACAAAAACGCCCTCGGCTTCCGATTGGTTGATCACTGACTCAATCAGGGAGAGGGCTTGGTCTTGATTTAGGGGTGTGGCGGCAGTGGCTAAGGACATCGTAGGTTTGGGGTAAGCTTTAGTTAGTGTTGACTTGCCTTAGCGATGGGATATCAAGGGCTGTGCGGCTGTATCTATTTAGCGATCGCGTTCGTTAATGCTAGCTTAACAGCGACTTACCAAGGGATTAATATCCAGTTGCTAAATAAGTAATAAGTAATGCTCTTAAATAGCGATGAGCTTAATCAACATCCGTTCCTGGTTAATTATTGGCGCGTTATCTCTAGGTTTAGGGATGGGAGCGATCGCCTCCCCAGCTTTTGCCCAAAGCGATCGGGCTAACTTGGTTATTGATGGTTCTAACCATCCCACTCTAGAGTCCTTGCTCCAGCAAGCAAAAACTCAAACCCAGACCTTTGTTGAACAAGCATTTGCCAAAAATCCTGAGCAAGGAGAAGTGCAAGTCACGCTCATGGTGGAGAGAAATGGTCAGGTTGCTCCTTTGTTTTTAGTGAGAGTTTCTCGCCCTGATTGGCAACAAAACCCGCGCCTTGAGCAATGGGTACAATATTTTAACGGTTCTGAAGTGCTGCTAGGATTCCGCACTCCTCCTTCCTCATCTCCAGCAGTTGCTCAAAGGACTACTCGCAGTAACAGCGATGATGGTCGTAGTTTTGATGGTTTGCCACTAGTTCCACCAAACCTCAACGAAATTCTTGCTAAAAGTCCCCCGCTTTTGCATTAGTGGCGAGATGAGTCGGAGTCGAAAACTTGCTTTCTCGCTCATCTCTTTACCTAGTCAGTAAAGAGATGAGCCAGCGGAGGACTTTTGCTATTAATCAGGGAATTGATTCCCTGGCGATTAGTCCGGACGGCTATTGATGTTTGCGCTTCAATACAGAAACTGAACCGAAAGCAGCAAAAGCTAAAACTCCCAATATAGAAGTGGGTTCCGGGACGCTAGCCAACTCGCCGACGCGGACATTATCAATACCGATAAAAGCACCATTATCATCACCAGAGCTAACTAAGCGGAGTTCGTTAAACTGTACGCCGGAGATTGCTAGGTTTTGATATAGCAGGTCATCAAAGGAACCAAACACCTCAAAATCAGCTAATGCGACTTGCTGGCTCGCCACTAAAGCGCCGTTTAGGAGAGCCTCCAGCGTCAGCACGTTACTCGTTGGCTCAAAAGGTAATAGGCTAAAAACATCTAGGCTGGCGGCTGATTCGATTTTCCGATTGGTAAAACGTAGCGAGTTAATCGCTCCAAAACTGAAAGCAGAACCCTCGGCAAAACCTCCCGCCGTTAAGTAGTTGGGACGAGAGAAGAACGGCTCAAACTCATCCGTACTTTCTACCACAAACTCTGGAAAGGGTTCCCCTGGTGCTGAACCTACATCTAAGTCGAAGAAGGTAATCCCTCCATCTGTAATTGTTGTTCCCGAAGCGCCTTCAGCGAAAGAATCAAAGGTAGCTATTGCGGCGAGGACGGGAGCAGGAAGTGCCACCGAAGACACCATGGCGATCGCGGATAATCCTAGATAAAGAGCGCTTTTGTTTTTTAGCATGGCAATACTATTTGGGATGGGTACAAGTTTTATCAGTAGGTTGTTGCAACGTTGCAAGCTGTAGCAAAGACAAAACACTTCTGGCTTAGTCTTCGGGATTTAATACCTTTTCGTACACCACTGCCCCATCAATGTTGTGGATTCGTGCTGTTAACTGAGCGGTTCTAGCATCTATCTCCATCGCTCCAAAGAACTGGAAATATGGCGGTGGCAGATTAAGAGGAAGGTTTTGGGTACCTGGTGCTCTGACAAATTTGTACTCAGGGCCGAAACTCGGATCGAGCTGTCCGGGGCCAAAAGCTCCAGCGTGAATGGGGCCGATTACAAATTCCCAGAAGGGATCGAAGTTTTGGAAAACAGCTTTGCTGGGGTCGTAGAAAATCGCCGCTGCATAATGTACGTCGGCTGTGACGTAGACGACATTCTTAATCCCTTCGTTTTTGATGAAGGCAAGCAGGTCGCGCAATTGCGCTTCGCGCCCTAATACGCGCGGATCGTTCTGTGACCAAGCATCCCAATCGCCTTCGCCCCCCGTAACGATGGACAGGGGATCGTCGGTGGCGATGACTTTCCATGTTGCAGACGAAGCCTTGAGGCTACGCTTAAGCCACTCAAACTGCTCCTGCCCCAACATTTGCAAAAATGGCTCGGTGTTCTGAGGGTTAGGCCCTCTGTAGGAGCGCTCGTCCAGCACAAATAACTCACAATGCTTACCCCGCTGAAATTTGCGGAAAATTTCATCGCCTCGGATGGGGTTGTACTCAAAAAATGCCTGCCTCGCTCGCTGGGCGAGAACGGTGGCTGACAAACCGTTATAGGGTGCCGTCAAAACTTCGCCGGGATACCAGTTGTTTGTGACTTCGTGGTCATCCCACTGAACGTAGACGGGAGTTTCGGCAAGGAAGCGGCGGAATTTGTCGTCGCCGAGATTGTATTTCCAGTTTGCCCGAAACTCATCTAGGGTGATCGCTACAAAATCCTTAGCGGGTGAGTTGATCCAGGTTCCGCCTCCCACGGCTTCAGGAATTGCTTTAGTTGGCGGAATGGCGTTATCGGCGTAAATCATATCGCCGGAGAACAGCGCAAAGTCTGGCTTGAGCTTACGCATGACCTCAAAGATGACATACCCTCCCTGAATGACTTCGCCATCAAAGGCAGTAATCTTCAGTTCGGGATTGCGCCCCCAACCCTGTCCAGCCAGATCTGCTGCCCAGACGAACCGCACCGAGCTATCTGCGTCGGGAGCGGCAGCTGTACGGAAGCTACCCACGCCTTGGGGAGTGGGGCGACGCGATCGCACGCGATAATAGTAAGTTGTATCGGGGCGCAAACCACCAACGTCAACGCTACCTGTATAGTCGGTGCTTGCCGTCAGTTGGGAGCCGCCGATAATCTGCGTCTTTTGCCTAAAATCGGGCGAAGCGGACAGCTCAACCACCAAGCGAGAATTCCCTTCGTTACGCGCCCAAATTATGGCGCTAGTAGCCGTTACATCTCCCGTTTGCACGGCAGAGATCGACTCAGGAGTCAGCTGGGCGATCGCTGGTTTCATCCAACGGGAACCTACAACGACACCAGCACTCGTTGCGCTGAGGGTCAAAAATGAACGTCTCGTTAATCGGCGTGCCATAGGTAAAAAAGTAAAAGAATTCTTTATTGCCGTTTGGAAACTAAGGCAGCCTCTCAACTTTTTGTAACAACAGCACGCCGGAACGTTCGTACAGGCACAATTTCTTATTTGCAAGAATACATATAAGAAAGTACCTATACTGTGCGAGCCTATATATACAAAGGGATTGGAGATGCACCTCAGTAACTTCTCGGAACAATCATAGAGCTTAGACTGAAAGTTCTAGTTAAGGTGAATTAAATATCTTGTAAACAAAAAGTTATCGATAAAACTTGTTCAATTTATTAACTGCGTATCGGCAAACAAAAAATATCAACTAATTTTTCTCAACTCAGCAATCTTCAAAAAATGCCAATTTTTGTACTAGCGATGTCTTTTTCAGAAAAAAGGAGCTTTCTGTAGTTCTTGTTACAGAATATATATTCTGTATCCTTAGGCACAAAATGCTTGCTAAGTTAGAAGAAAATAAACTATTTTTTTATGACTTGGGAGCCTTAATATGCACACTAGAGAAAAAATTGCAATCGTCAAAACCTCCTATCCTCAACCGAATCAAGTATTGATGATTTTTTTGATTATTCTGGGTTCCTTTGCCGTTGGGTTGATGCCCATTATTTACGGAATCGGTGGGCAAGAAACCCAAGGTGTGATTCCCTCCGAGGCAGCACTGTGGAGTGTCTTCGGGGAGCGAGAGAGTTGGTGAGAAAGTATGAAGTATGAAGGGTGAAGGGTGAAGGGTGAAGAGTGAAGGATGAAGTATGAAGGGTGAAGTATGAAGTGTAGTTATCCCCTGCACCCCGGCTCCCCCGCACCCCTGCACCCCATCTTCCTACTCAGGACTTACTCAGGACAAGGTTTTAGTAGCAGGCGATCGCGTCCTTGTGCTTTTGCCTCATACAGCGCCTGATCAGAGGTTGTAATTAATTGTTCTAGTGAGCTTTTAGGAGAAGGCACAGTGACAGTAATGCCCAAACTCAGCGTAATTTCCTTGGCGGGTGAATGGGCATGAGCAATATGCAGCCGTCTGACTAAGGTACGAATTTTCTCTGCTACAGATATTGCTCCATGGGCTTTGGTGTGGGGCAAAATTACGGCAAACTCTTCCCCGCCGTATCGTGCCACTAAATCCGCTGGACGCTTGACGGCGCTGTTAATTGCTTGGGCAACTTCTTGCAAACAGCGATCGCCAACCAAATGACCATAGGTATCGTTATAGAGCTTAAAGTAGTCGATATCGCACAAAATCAAGGCTAAGGGGGCTTGCTCCCGTGATAGCCGCCGCCACTCGTACTCTAGATGCTCGTCAAAACGGCGGCGATTAGCAATTTGCGTCAACCCATCTAAGGAAACTTGACGCTGTAGCTCTTGATTGGCTGCTTCTAAGCGTTGATACAGTTGTGCTTGCTGAATCGCCACAGAAAGCGAGGTAGCAAGGGTTGACAGCAAATGCTCTTCAAAAGGCTGCCAGAAACGGGGCGCTGTGCATTGATGGGCAATTAGTAATCCCCAGAGTTTATTATTTTCTAGCAACGGCGCTCTGAGGGCAGCTTTAACGCCAAAGGGATGCATTTGCTCAAATAACTTTGAATCGCTATCGTAATGCCCTAACTCATTGATAACCCGCAGTTTTCCCTGGCAGTAATATTGATACCAGTTCTTGGAAATCGCTTCTTTGGGAAACGTCGATCCTATAATCGCTGGATAATCGGATAGTACCGCTTCGGTGGTAATGCTACCCGTTTTGTCGGGTAAGAGTCGATAAATAACAACGCGATCGCATTCCAACAACTGCCGAACTTCCACCACAGCCGTATTAAGAATTTCCTCCAAATTTAAAGAAGCGCGAATCCGTCCTTGAATTGCCACCATCAGTCGCTCGCGCTCAGTCTGCTGTCGGAGCGCGGCTTCTGCTAGCTTGCTCTCAGTAATATCGGTTAGCGTACCTACATAACCAACGACGGTGCCTGAATCTCCAACCTCTGTAACCGCTTGAGTAACAATCCAGGCGATCGCTCCGTTAGGGTGAAGCAAGCGCCACTCTGACTGAAAGCTCCGCTGCTCTCGAACAGCCTGCTGCCACTCGCTCACAACCCGCTCTCGGTCATCAGGATGTACCGTACATAACCACCCATCCTCCAGAGCCTCTCCCAGAGTCAGCCCTGTCATCTCGCACCAGCGTTTGTTGACATACAGGCAACCTCCTTCAGCATCGGTGCGATATATCCCCACCGGAGACAATCTCGCTAGAGAGTAATAGCGGTACTCGCTAATTCGCAATGCCTCTTCCACTCGTCGCCGTTGACTGATATCTTGCGCCAAGGAAGCAATGCCGACAACGTTTCCCTCCTGGTCAATTAAGGGCGTGTTGTACCACTCACAGGTAATCGTTCTGCCGTCTTTAGTCAGATTCTCATTGGTGCACTGAATGCTTTGCTTTAGGGTTAGCAAGTCTTTAAACACTTGCAAAACCCTTTCCCTCGCTTCTAGGGGGACAAGAGCTTGCCAGGAAGATTCTATAATTTCCGCTTTTCTATAACCGAAAATCGCTTCAGCCGCAGGATTCCATTCCGTAATTTCTAAATCAATATCCCACTCAATAATCGCTAAGGGTGTTTGTTGCACATGAAGCGACAGCTTTTCTTGAGATTTGAGTAATGCCTCTTGAACTCGATGAAGTTCTGTAATGTCGCGAGTGACGCACAAAATCATTTCGACTAGTCCTGAGTCGGAAAATTCCGGAACAACGCGAGCCTGATAAAACTTTTGTCCGCTAGGGGTGAAAAATTCAAACTCCATCACCTCTTCGCAACCGCTAGCGAACACTCTCTGCATGACAGTTTCCCACAAAGAGACTTGTGGCTCCGGTAAGCCTAACTCACGATTAGTTCTACCAATAAACTCTTGGGGAGACATCCCACTAACGCCTTGAGCGGCTGGATTGACATACAGATGACGCAATTGTCGATCGAAGCGAGTAATAATATCTGGGGCATTTTCAGCCAGTGCTCGAAAGAGTTGATTGCTGTGGTTTAGTACGGCTTCTGCTTGCTTTTGCTCTGTGATATCAAAGCAGGAGCCAGCGTAACCCTCAAAGCTGCCATTTGGTTTCCATAAGGGAGCGCCGCGATCGCGAATCCAGCGATATTCTCCATCGGCACGTCTCAAACGGTATTCCATCTCAAAGTCTTGACGGGCATCAAAGGCAGACTGGTAAGTACTTAGACAGTACTCCTTGTCTTCAGGATGTACGCCTTCTAGCCAGCCTTCACCCAGCTCCTGTTCTAGAGTCCGTCCTGTAAAGGTAAGCCAGCTCTGATTGAAAAAGTTACACAGCCCGTCACTGGCGGATGACCACATCATCAGAGTAGCGCTATTGAGCAGGGTACGACAGCGTTCCTCCATGGCTTTGATGGGGTTTGAAGCCTGTTGGCATAAACAACGGTAGTGTTCGGGCTGCGCCTCCGAGTCATTGGCTGGCTCAGAGCAAGACTCCTCCGGGAAATCCTGCCCTGATAAAACGCGATCGCAATTCATTACAAAAGTCCCGTGCAACAAGGAAAAAAGCGGTCGATAAGGTCACTATCTTTTTTTGGGGTAGATGCACAAAAAGCGTCCTTTCCCCCTTACGAGTTACTATTTTTCTCAGTGGTAACTCAAAGCGAAGAAAGTCACAATACCTATGTTGATCTGTTCTTCTACCAGAGAGAAAAACATTAAGCTATTGACATAGGGATAAATGAATCCTGTTTGGCGATGTCTCCCACCCAGTGCAGCTTCTCAATGAGTAGGGGAGATTTCATTTTTTCAATACAGGTTATGAAAAATAAACAAGTATAAAAGACTGGATTTTTCCCTGAGCAACCCTGAAACTATTCCTAGTACCAGTAACTATTATAGTAAATTGCTTAATTATTTTAAAAGTTTTCAAACTAAAATCTGGCATTATAAATCCCTCGTTTAATTCCTGCCAAATAGCGAATCATAGTGAAAATTAAGCAAACATTGGACAAGTGAAAACCAAACTTGCCTGTTAATTGGCTCCTGCTCCTGGTGTTACCTCTGCCTCCCTTGAGACTGATAGCAACAGGACAACAGTTCCACCGACGGGGCGATAAATCAGTAAAATTGGGCTTGTCCCACTTTTGTTAGGCTTCCATGTCCGCTATTCCCAGCGTTCCCTTTTCCTCTGAAGAAATTGCTGCCGAAGGGCTAAAACCCGAAGAATACGAAGATATTGTCCAGCGGCTGGGGCGTCATCCCAACCGAGCGGAATTAGGCATGTTTGGGGTGATGTGGTCAGAGCATTGCTGCTATAAGAACTCCAGACCACTGCTGAAGCAGTTTCCCACAGAAGGCTCGCGCATTCTGGTTGGCCCTGGAGAAAATGCTGGCGTTGTAGACGTGGGCGACGGGCTGCAGCTTGCCTTCAAGATTGAATCCCATAATCACCCCTCAGCCGTAGAACCGTTTCAAGGTGCCGCAACAGGAGTCGGTGGCATCCTGCGAGACATCTTCACCATGGGAGCGCGTCCGATTGCCATTTTAAACTCCCTGCGCTTTGGTTCTTTAGAAGATGCCCGGACTCGCCGCCTCTTTGCAGGCGTTGTTGATGGCATCGCCCACTATGGTAATTGCGTCGGGGTTCCCACCGTTGGCGGTGAGGTTTACTTTGACCGCGCCTACTCTGGCAATCCCCTAGTTAACGCCATGGCCCTGGGGTTGATGGAGACACCGGAAATTGTCAAGTCTGGTGCCTCTGGTGTTGGTAATCCGGTGCTGTATGTGGGTTCCACCACCGGAAGAGATGGCATGGGGGGGGCTAGCTTCGCCAGTGCGGAACTGAGCGATGAATCGATGGATAATCGCCCAGCCGTGCAGGTAGGCGACCCCTTCCTAGAAAAGTCATTGATTGAAGCGTGTTTGGAAGCCTTTAAAACTGGGGCAGTTGTGGCGGCGCAAGATATGGGAGCCGCCGGAATTACCTGCTCAACTTCAGAAATGGCAGCCAAAGGCGGTTTAGGCATTGAATTCGATTTGGACTGTATTCCGGTGCGGGAAAGTGGCATGGTGCCCTACGAGTACCTGCTTTCAGAATCCCAAGAACGGATGCTCTTTGTTGCCCAAAAGGGGCGGGAACAGGAACTCATTGATATTTTCCACCGCTGGGGCTTACAGGCGGTTGTAGCAGGCGCAGTGATTGCAGAACCGATTGTGCGGATTCTCTTCCACGGGGAAGTCGCCGCCGAAATTCCTGCCACCGCCTTAGCAGACAACACGCCGATTTATCATCGCCAACTCCTCTCGGAACCTCCAGACTATGCGCGGGAAGCATGGAAGTGGTCTGTGGAGTCTCTCCCCCCTGGTAACAGTTCCGGCATGATGATTGCAGGAAGCGATCGCACTTGGAGCGATATTCTCCTGCAACTGCTCGATACCCCCAGTATTGCCTCAAAGCGTTGGGTTTATCGTCAGTACGACCATCAGGTACAAAACAACACCGTCTTGCTGCCCGGTGGTGCGGATGCGGCGGTTATTCGCCTGCGTCCTATAGACGCGGTTGCCAATTCCTCATCCCGCTCCGGTGTCGCCGCGACGGTAGATTGCAATTCCCGCTACGTGTATCTCGACCCCTACGAAGGAGCAAAAGCGGTTGTGGCAGAAGCTGCCCGTAACCTCAGTTGTGTGGGGGCAGAACCTCTCTCCGTTACGGATAACCTCAACTTTGGCAGTCCGGAAAAACCGATTGGTTACTGGCAGCTTGCAGAAGCCTGTCGCGGCATTGCTGAAGCTTGTCGCGAGTTCAGCACGCCTGTCACGGGTGGCAATGTCTCTTTGTACAATGAAACCCTTGATGCCAACGGCAACCCGCAACCGATTTACCCGACGCCTGTTATCGGTATGGTGGGGCTAGTTCCTGACATTACTCGGATTTGCGGTCAAGGCTGGCAAACCCCAGGGGATGTGATCTATTTGCTCGGACAATTAACAGGAACGTTAGGTGCATCGGAGTATTTAGCCACGATTCATCAAACGGTGGCGGGAAAACCGTCCCGGGTAGATTTTGAGCAGGAGCGGCAGGTACAAGCGGCTTGTCGGGAGGGAATCCGCCAAGGTTGGGTACGTTCGGCCCATGACTGTGCGGAAGGGGGATTAGCCGTAGCGTTGGCGGAATCCTGTCTAGCAGGGAATTTGGGGGCAGATGTGACTTTATCGGCATCCGGACAGCGTTGGGATGAAGTGCTGTTTGGGGAAGGTGGCCCGAAAATTGTGGTGTCTGTCTCTCCGGCACAACAAGCTGATTGGGAGTCTTACTTAAATCAACGCTTGGGCTTGCACTGGCAAGAAATTGGCGTTGTGCAAGAAAAACAGGCAGATTTCCGCATTATTACCCCTGACAACTTCCCCGTGGTGAACGCTAGCATGGCAGAGATGGGCGACGCTTGGCATGATGCCATTGAGCGACGCTTGAGGGTGTAATCCAGCTTTTACCACTGAGTTGAGACAGCTCAGTTTGTAATTACCACAACTTAGCGTCTCAATCTACCCTTTTTGGTAGTATTGTTAAGAGATTGTTAAGCTGGGTTAACATTTCTCCCTAATCCGCTTACATACAGGTCTCACTGAATTAATGCCGCTATCAGGAGCAAGCCGTAGCATGATTCCTCTCCACCACCTTTCCTCTGACGAGAATTTTGCTCAATCCCCCAATGGGTCTACCGAGCGACCAGACAAGCCAGAGGAAGCCTGTGGCGTCTTTGGTCTCTATGCACCGGGGGAGGCTGTTGCCAAACTCACATATTTTGGGTTGTATGCTTTGCAGCACCGGGGACAGGAATCTGCCGGAATTGCCACCTTTGAAGGGGGTAAGGTGCATCTGCATAAAGATATGGGTTTGGTGTCTCAGGTCTTTAATGAAGGCATCTTGTCTAATTTGGTAGGGGACATAGCGGTAGGACATACTCGCTACTCCACGACGGGTTCTAGCCGAGTGGCGAATGCCCAGCCAGCGGTGGTTGAAACTCGCTTAGGGAAGTTGGCTCTAGCACATAATGGTAATTTGGTCAATGCTCAGGAACTGCGGGAGCAATTGCTCAAGCAGAACTGTGACTTTACAACAACGACCGACTCAGAAGCGATCGCGATCGCCATTGGTGCCGAAGTAGACAAAGGTAAAGACTGGTTAGAAGCTGCCATCAGCGCCTTTCACCGCTGTTCTGGTGCCTTCAGTCTGACCATTGGCACTCCTGTTGGCTTGATGGGTGTCCGCGACCCCAACGGCATTCGTCCCCTCGTCATCGGTATTCTGAAGGGAGAAAAAAACCGCTACGTCCTTGCTTCTGAAACCTGCGGCTTAGACATTATTGGGGCGGAGTACCTCCGGGACGTTGAACCGGGAGAATTGGTTTGGATTACTGAAGAAGGCTTGGCGTCCTTCCATTGGAGTAAGAAACCACAACGGAAGCTGTGCATTTTTGAGATGATTTACTTTGCTCGACCCGATAGCGTCATGCACGACGAAACGCTCTATAGCTATCGCCTGCGATGCGGTCTTTATTTAGCAAAAGAGTCCTTCGTTGATGCGGATATTGTCATTGCTGTGCCGGATTCTGGTATTCCCGCCGCGATTGGCTATTCTCAGGCTACTGGCATTCCCTATGCCGAAGGCTTAATCAAAAACCGCTATGTTGGTCGTACCTTCATCCAGCCCACCCAAGCGATGCGCGAGTCTGGCATTAAGATGAAGTTGAACCCCTTGAAAGATGTTTTAGCAGGAAAGCGCATCGTGATGGTGGACGACTCCATTGTCCGAGGAACAACCAGCCGCAAGATTGTCAAAGCGCTGCGGGATGCGGGTGCAACGGAGGTACACATGCGGATTTCTTCACCCCCCGTGACTCACCCCTGCTTCTATGGCATTGATACTGACAACCAGGATCAGCTGATTGCAGCAACTAAGTCAGTCGAGGAAATCGCCGAGCAAATCGGTGTAGATTCCCTTGCCTATCTCAGTTGGGATGGAATGCTGGAAGCAACGAACGAAGACCCCAATAGTTTCTGTTCTGCCTGCTTCACTGGAGATTATCCCGTGCAGTTACCAGAAGTTCTGAAGCGGTCGAAGTTAATGTTAGAAAAAGCGGCGACGGTTTAGTGATTGGTCGTTAGCAGTCTTCGGTAATCTTTGTCGGGCGGGCATCTTGTCCGCCATTTATGGAAAATTTGGGAAAGGGCAGTAGCACTACATCTTTAAGGGAGTTTATTCTTTTTTCTCCCAGCGATCGCTCCTTAAAAAGAACAGCGCGATCGCGTACAGATGTGGCTTCAGTCCCAGCAATATGCTCTGCTCCACTCGCTAATTTTATCGCCTCTTCCTCGTTACCTTCTGCCCCAGCCAACTCAGCTAAACAGAGCGATCGCCTTAATCTTCTGTTCTTAACCAATTCTCTACAGTAACTCCCTGAACTCTCAGTAGATCGGAGTCATTCGAGACAAGAATTAAGCCGCGTATTATTGCTGTCGCGGCGATCAATATATCTGCATCTTGTATAGGTCTACCCCTTTGTTTCAAATCTGCGTAAATTTCTGAAGCTTTTTCTAGAATTTCTATATCGTCTAGTAACAATAGTCGATAGGTCTGACAAAAAGTATTAAAAATAGACAGCTTCCTTGTTGCATTCACAGCGAGGAGCCCTCTTTTTATCTCATAATAACTAATTCCACTGACAAAAGCTTTTTGCCCTTGAAGACTCACCTCTTCTAACTTAGTTATTATTCTTTCATTCTGCTTTAAATGTGCAGTAACGATATTTGTATCAAGTAAATAACCCAAATTTCTTATCTTCCTTCCACTGCGGCATCAAAAATTTCCATCTCCTCCGCTGTTAAATCATTTAGCATTCCCGACGTCGCTTCCAGTACCAAGATACTATCAATTCGCTCTATTAAATCTTCCTCATCAATAGTTCTCAACTCCTCAAGAGAAAATTTATCAAACAGTTGCACTAAATGTTGAATCATCTCATCTTTATCTAGCTTTTCTCGAAATAAATTATTACGCTGAAATGACTTTTTTACTACCTTTGATAAATAAGATAATAAAGCATTCTTTTCTACAGAAACTTTATCCATACTATCCTCCTAAAATTAAACTCAAGAAATCCCTATTTTAAGCAGGGTAAACGCATCAAAAATCTGGATGGGAATGTGCATCAGAGTGAGGAATACTGGCGCTGAGAGCATGGGCAAGCCGAGGAAAATTTCTCATCTTACACCCCTGACTGCCTCGTTTTAGAGGCGTTTACCCTGATATCATCGCAGCTAAACCAGTTGATTTAGATACGGAAAGGTTTAAGGGAAGAATTATCTTAAACCCAAGATTTAGACGGAGGTAAGCTATGTCTGTGGAAGTCCCTCTAATAAAAGTCGGGAGCAATCCTAGTTGTCAGTCTAAGTGTGTTATCTCGTATGACCGTGTTGTTTCTTATCGAGGAGAGCCACCTTGTGTTTTGACTTTTCAAAATTCTGAGTTTGGCGAACAGCAATTTAGTGGTAAAGACATTTTTGAATGTCTTTGTAATCTGAGGAGATTTCTTGAAGAAAAGGATTGGAGAATCCTTTGCAACGGAGCCTGCTTCGATGCTTATCCGTCCGGAATGTCAAGGGATATGGGCGGAGGGTACAAACTTTACATCCGTCAAATGGGACAACATCCTCAGCGAAGTGATTTGGTGAAAATTTTTGACAAGACCGCTCCTGAAAAGATTGGTACTGTTGAAGAACAACTTTCTTACTATAGACAATGGCTTGAAAGTGTTGGTTTATAGATTCAAAGGAGAACTCAAGAGAAATTTTATCAAACAGTTGCACTAAATGTTGAATCATCTCATCTTCATCTAGCTTTTCTCGAAACAAATTATTACGCTGAAACGACTTTTTTACTACCTTTGATACACGGGATAATAGAGCATCCTTTTCTACAGAAACTTTATCCATACTATCCTCCTAAAATTCAACTCAAAAAACTCCCTATTTTAGGAGAGCTTGCCTAATTATAAATGACGCATTGAATAGGCAGTGGGGCAGACATTGCCGCCCCACAGGATAGGTAAATTCTTAAGCCAAGAAATTAACGTTCTATCTGCTCAAGATCTAGATTTAGAGGATAGGAATTCACCTGCTCTCCATCGTTGATAATTGAGCGCATCCCTTCCACCGTTGCCGGAATACTACGGGGGTCCATGAACATCACCTTGCTGCTGTTGCTGCTGCCAATTACGGTGCCCATTTCCAAATAATGTTGGGCGAGTAAAAATTGCAGCGCTTCACGAGCATGGGGGTCAGTTTTGAGGGTTTTGGCAATCACTTGCAACGCCTCAGAGGTAGCTTGAGCTTTGAGGACTTCCCTTTGGCGTTCGGCTTGCGCTTTGAGAATAATTGCCTTTTGCTCGGCTTCTGCATCCAGAATCACAGATTTCTGACGCGCTTCGGCATCAAGAACCCGTGCTTCTGCCTTACCTCTAGCGCTGTTGACAGCGGAGTCGCGATCGCCTTCTGAGGTCAAGATCGATGCCCGTTTGCGGCGTTCGGCAGACATTTGCAATTCCATCGAATCCTGAACCGCCTTAGACGGAACGATGTCTCGCAGCTCAACCCGTGTCACTTTCACGCCCCAAGGATCGGTAGCAATGTCCAGTTCTCGCAACAGCAGCTCGTTAATTTCTGAGCGGGCGGTGAAGGTTTGATCGAGTTCTAGTTTGCCCATTTCCGAGCGAATCTGGGTCAAAACCAAGTTCACCATCGCATCCCGGAGATTTTCTACTCGATAGTAGGCTTTCTCCATATCCATAATTCGCCAGTACACAACCGCATCAACGCTGATGGAAACGTTGTCGCAGGTAATACAGGATTGGGGCGGGATGTCGATGACTTTTTCACGGGTGGTTTCCATATAAACCACCTTGTCAATAAATGGGGTGACAAAGTTGAGTCCAGGAGTTAGTTTCTTTTTATAACTGCCGAGACTTTCCACCAACGCTTCATTTTTTTCATTGATGATTTTAACGGAGCCTGCCACAGCAGAACCGCCAAGGGCTAAAAAGACGAGCAAAAAAAGTTGAGAAAATCCCATGTGTGTTGTCTCCTGCAAAAAGGTGGTGAAGTTGAGTACACTCCACAAAGCATTCAAGTAGCGGCTTTACTGACGCAGTAGATGCTCTGGCATCACAATTAAGGTGTTGCCTTCGCGCCTGAGAACATAAACTTTTTGATGGGGAGCGATCGCCTGCTCATAGTCTTCACAACGAGCACGCCAGGAGTTCCCTTCATACAGCACGCGCCCAGTTTCCCCAGCGGCAATAGCGGTCAGGGTTTCGCCTTCTCTGGCATCCTCAATTATCATGACGCGACGGCGGGGCATAAAACGCCGTGACAGGTAAATCAGGACAGTGGAAAAAATTAACCACAATACAACCTGTAACGGAAACTGGGGCAACACCAGTGATATCCCAGCCACAAGCAAGGCGCTGATACCCATCATGAATTCCACAAACGCCGTCGGCAAAAACATCTCCATCAGGCAAAGAATTGCTCCGGCTACCAGCCAAAGCAGAGTTGTACTGAGTAGAGGCGCTACCGGAGTTACCAGTAGCCAAGAAAAAGCCATATCAACTCCTGCAACTAACTCAGTGGTGGTCAATGGCATATCAGCCTTTGGCGCTACTAAGGTTAATAATTCACTTCTGGGGATATTCATTCCGGCTTCATTGAGTAGTTCGATGAGGAAGCCTCTATTAACCCGTCGTCAGAGGGTAGGCGTTAAGCAACTATGTCAGTACTATCCTGTGTCAGGCGTGGCTATCCCACCTGACAGGGGCTAAAAATTTCTTAAAATTCCTTAACCCTTCCTTATAGGGAATAGCAACGCCTGCTTCCTAACGCTTCACTTGTAGAAGTTAAGGTTGAAAAGAAACTTCAATAGCTAGATCGAGCTGACCCCTCAACCAATAACTAACGATATCCTTCAGAAGAACTGTTGCTGTTTCTACCCATTTCGACTAATCTCTTCAAACAACCAGGCATCGTAGGGTGTATAAAGCTAAACAGTTAGCTGAGGCTAAATTTAATCTAGCCTAGCCAATAGGGGTTTGACCGCTCTATGCAAATTAACTTAGCTATTGTTTAAATTTATGAGTAGTTCTGAGTCGCTAAACCATACATACCTTTGGGCAACCGGATCTAGTGCTAAAACCATAGCGCCTGGAGATCTAGTTGCTGGCAGATACTTAGCGATCGCGCCCCAACTTTGGCGAGACACTCAGCCGAACCGACCGCCACAAGTTCCCAAGCCGCTGACGGGTGACGTTATCCCTTACCTGCGCCTGTATCCCCACTCGCTACATGTTCCTGGGGTATATGGGATCTGCCAGTCCACACCAGAATCCACCCCGATTTTGTTACTCAACAACATCCCCGTCAATACAAAGGGCAAACTTTATCCAACCATTCTAGAGGCGTGGTCTCAAGCAACGCCGTTGCGTCAGGTTTACTGGATTTGGCAATTGCTGGAACTCTGGACACCCTTATCAGAACTGGGGGTCGCGGCAAGTCTTTTGGTAGCCGACAATCTCCGAGTAGAAGGCTGGCGCGTCCGGTTACAGGAACTGTATACCGAGGGGGATGAAACCGTACAACGATCTTTGGCAGCACTGACTTCGGGTAAGGCTGAGAACACATCAGTCGGAAGCACAACTCTCATCCAAGCTCCGGTAAAAGCAACGCTAGCTGAGTTGGGTGTGAGTTGGACAAGTTGGTTCCGTTCGGCTAAGACAGCCGTCGCATCTCGGTTGGAGGAGATTTTTCAACAGTTGCAGGCAGAGAAACCTTCCTTAGAGGCGATCGCCACAGCCTTAAATCAGCTATTGCTCGAACAAGCTGCCCAGCAACCCCTCCGAATAACAGTAGCGGGGGCAACGGATATCGGCCCGCAGCACAAGCACAATGAGGATAGCTGCTTTCCCACAGCAACTGACCTCCCCAGTCCAGATAGTCCCCTCAGCGACCCCCTCGTTGCCCACCTGACGGTTGTGTGTGATGGCATTGGAGGACACGACGGAGGGGAAGTTGCCAGCCAGCTAGCGGTGCAGTCGATTAAGCTGCAAATTCGGGGGATGCTGGCGGAGTTGGCAGAAGACCCGGAACTGATGACGCCAGAGCTGGTTAAAGATCAGTTGGCGGCAATTATCCGGGTGGCGAATAACTTGATTGCAGCGCGCAATGACGAACAAGAGCGCGAATCTCGCCGTCGCATGGGGACAACCTTAGTCATGGCGTTGCAGCTACCGCAAATCGTTAATACCCCCACCGGAAGTGGCAATGCACATGAACTTTATATCGCTAATGTGGGAGACAGCCGTGCTTACTGGTTGACACCGCGTTACTGTCAGCAACTCACGATTGATGATGATGTGGTAACTAGAGAAGTGCGGATGGGTCGCAGTCTGCTCTCTGAGGCATTGCTAAGAGAGGATGCAGGAGCACTGACGCAAGCCGTAGGGACTAAAGATGCAGAATTGCTGCGCCCGACGGTACAGCGCTTCATTTTGGAAGAGGATGGTTTGTTGTTACTGTGTTCGGATGGTTTGAGCGACAACGATCGCGTTGAGGAAATTTGGGCAAGTTTTACCCCTGATGTCTTGCGAGGCAAACTGACTGTAGAAGCCGCTGTACAGTCTTTGATTGATTTGGCTAATCAACACAACGGTCATGACAATACTTCAGTTGTTCTAAGCGAGTATGGCGTTTCTCCTCAATACCCGGTGGTGCTCAATTTTGGAGAACTGCCGACAGGCAAGTTGGAGCCGGAAACGAAGACGCTAGAAACAGAGTTTGCTCAGGTAGCACAGTCCCAAGAGGCAGAGGAAGCGGCAGCTAGAGCCGCGCAGGAACCCCGCGATCGCACGTTGATACCTCGTCGCTTGAATACTCGTCTAGCGCTGATGCTGGTGGCGATGGCGGTATTTCTCAGCGCCGTTGCAGGGGTTGTGGCATGGCGGACGCTCGATTCCCAGGGTTACGAACAACTCCGCAATCGTCTCTTCCCGGCTGAGGTTGAAGAAAGTCCTGAGATTCTAAGTCCTGAGTCCTGAGTCGGGGAGAAAGTATGAAGGATGAAGTATGAAGGGTGAAGTATGAAGGGTGAAGTATGAAGGGTGAAGTATGAAGGGTGAAGTATGAAATAGGCGATTGGAGTAATGGCTAATCGTTGTCAACTTTTCTCTCCCCCGCTCCCCTGCTCTCACAGGTGTAGGTTTTTTACAATCAAGCGGAGTTGAAGAAAGTCACAGTTG
>NZ_JCACLG010000025.1:0-60997 GCF_059505785.1 Kastovskya adunca
AGCACCAGCACCAGCACCAGCACCAGCACCAGCACCAGCACCAGCACCAGCACCAGCACCACAGGCAAACCTCTGCCGCACTGTAACAGTCGCTGATGGTCTGAGCGTCCGTTCTGGCCCAGGTACCAACTTTTCGCAAGTTGGTGGCGTCAACTTTAACACCACAGTCAGGCTCACAAATCCGCCACGCAGTCAAAGAGATGCGACAGGACGCACCTGGATACAGATTGCCTCGCCTGTTGCTGGCTGGGTTTCTAGTGGGTTCCCAGAGGGCAACCTTAGCTCCCAGTTTCGTTGTCCTTAATACTTAATACCCGGTGAGAGGGAAATAACCTTTCAAGTCCGAATTATTAAGTAGGGATTTTTAGGGGCATGGCAGTGTTCATGCCCTTACTACTGTAGAAAAGAAAGGCGATCGCGTCTCTGCTTTAGTACGCAATTGTGCAGACAAAATCCTTTTGGTCATCTTTTCTTCTGGCAGGAGACTCCGTTTCGGCAAGACTTCGGCGTGAGGCTTCGACGGTGAGACTTCGGCGTGAGCGCGGTTCCTGAGCCTGCCGAAGGACAGTCGAACGCTCAGCTGAACCGCTCAGTCGAACGCTCAACGACCGCCGTTACAATCTTTGATTTAGCAGGAGAGGAATGCCAGTCCTCCACGTAGGTTTACGATTAGGTGACTTGAGTAGCGAATCAATCGGGTGTTTTTGTCAGTTACACCCTGCTTGAGTCGCTTTTTAGTAGGGAAGAATTGATACAAATCGTTAGCACTGATATATCCTTTAAGGGTGGTCACTGACTTGTACTGAGCCTTGTCGAAGTAGCCAGGCCGAAGTGTTGAGCGCTTGGTTTTGTACTCAACATAATCTCCGTTTTTGAAAGAGTGCGTCCCCTCAAAACCACCGTATGTATCACGAATCCCACCTTTTTGAACGGTTAAGTCGTGCATCTTACGGGGTCTTGAAGGAAGGCGCTCTACGATACCAAAGGTGAAGGGTGTCACCTGAATTGACCCTTTCCATTGATGTCCTGTCTGTCTCCCAGTCGTATTGACTGCATACCGGATGAAGTGCCGAGCGGCTTGCGCTATAGCATCCGATACGTGTGCGGCAGGTGCTTGCTCTGCCTTATTTTTAGACTTGGGAAGTTTGAGCCATTCCCTTGTTGCCTTAGTTTCCCATCCTTTAACTAAGATCACCGGAAAGCGATTATTTAGTTCTTTGATTAAGAATGTTTGACCTTGAGCGGCAACAGTAAAGCCAGGGCTATCTGACTTGTTGAGTCGCTCTACATAAGCGTGAGTGATTGGATACAATCGCCGCAGTTCGTCTATAACTCTCAGTTCTAGTTGCTTGTTGGCTCTAATGCTGGGAGGTAGCTTAGATGGTCGGCGATTATTAAATCTCTTCTGTCTGTGGTTGCGAAGTTTGAAGGGAAGACTTCGTTTGATTCGTCGTCCCCGTCGCATTCGGCGAAGTATAGCCCGTTGTGCTAGTCGTTTTTGAACTTGCTTCTTGGGTAGGTTAAGGTTCAACCCAATCAAGGTGTTTTGCTTAGACTGAACAGCTACGCCAGTAAAGCCGCTTCCGGGGTCGATGCCAAGACTAATATCTTGGTAAGCTCTACCCGATGGTTCTTCAACGAGTTGAACGCAGAATACTCGCAGGTCGTTTTGTACTACTTTGGCTTTCCCGTTTCTAACCCAGCGCCTTGCCCTTGATGATGAGGTGGGCATCGCAGGAGTGCCATCGGGATTCAGGACTGGTACACGTTTGTTGAACATGGAGATAATCCAGTTTGTTGACTGTACTTGTTGGTGGTCGTTGACTTGTACTGAGCCTTGTCGAAGTAGCCTAGTCGAAACGTTTCCCAACTACCCCTCGCCCATTCTTTGTCGCGATTCCTAACAACTGGTTAGGTCAAACAGATAATCCCTGCTGGCGTGGCACAAGGAAGTGTGTAACGCCAAAGAACTCAGTGGGCTATTCAGCTTGCTTTACGCTTGGAGTGAGCGTGTTTCTCCTCAAGCTCCCGTTAGAATCTTCGATTTAGCGGGAGAAGCTGACTGGTCGCTAGCTTGTCCCTAACGACCAACAACGCGCTCTCAACTTAGGCAGTGACCGTTTTTATTGCCTTTTCCACTACTTCCACTGCCCGCTCGACTTCTTCGGCTGTGACAATTAAGGGCGGGACGAAGCGGACGACTTTAGGGCCAGCGGGAACAAGGAGCAAACCGTCTTGAATCGCGGCTTTAACCACATCGGCGGAGGTGACTTCGGCGTCGGCACTCAGTTCCATGCCGTTAATTAATCCCCAGCCACGCACATCGGTAACTAAGTCAGGATATTTTGCAGCGATCGCTCTTAAGCCTTTGCGGAGTTGTTCGCCCCGTTCCTGCACGTTTTGGAGAATGTTTTCCTGTTCCAAGGTCTGACCCACCGTAAGGGCAGCCGCACAAGCCAGGGGATTCCCTCCAAAGGTGCTGGCATGTTCCCCAGCTTGGAAAACATCGCAGAATTTCTTGCACATCATCGCGCCAATGGGGATGCCCCCGGCTAACCCTTTAGCACTGGTGAAGATATCTGGCTCGATGCCCAAATTTTCGTAGCCCCAATACTTCCCGGTGCGACCCATGCCGATCTGCACTTCATCCATAATCAGCAGGAGTCCTGTTTCGTCGCAGATTTTCCGCAACCGTAGGAAGTAATCTAAATTTCCAGGACGGACGCCACCTTCTCCTTGCAAGCCTTCTAGCATAATTGCGGCGACTCGCTCGTTGCCCTCATCTAGGTCAGCGATCGCATTTTCGATTGCCCGTAGGTCGTTATAAGGTACGTAATGGAATCCTGGGACTAGGGGATTAAAATTCTTTTGGTACTTTGGCTGTCCGGTGGCGGTAATTGTTGCCAGCGTCCGCCCGTGGAAACTTGCTTTAGCTGTCAAGATTACAGGATGTTCAATATCCATCACAGTGTGAGCATACTTCCGGGTAAGTTTGATTGCCGCTTCATTTGCCTCAGCACCGGAGTTGCAGAAAAATACTCGCTCTGCACAGGAATGATCGATAATCCACTTTGCTAGCTGCCCTTGTTCCGGGATGTAGTAGAGGTTGGAGACATGGTGCAGCTTTTTGATTTGCTGGGTAACGGTTTCAACTAAGGCGGGGTGGGCATGTCCCAGGGTACAAGTGGCAATTCCCGCCACAAAATCCAGATATTCGCGCCCTTCGGTATCCCAAACCCGGCAACCTTCACCTTTTTCCAACGCCAGCGGAAAACGCCCGTAGGTCGCCATTACGCTGGTATCAAAATCTGCTGGGTTGTAGGGAGTTGATGTGCCTGATTCAGCAGGAATAGAAGAATTCTCTGCTAGCGTTTCTATGCTCACTCTTGGTTTTCTCCTCGTTCTTTTTCCTTATCTGGAATGGTAATGGGAATTGTTCAAAGTTTTTGTCTTTCTTGAACAAGAGATTCGGACTAGCAACCCACCTGATAAAATCACCCGATCGGGTGAGTCGAGAAGAGAATGCGCTCAAAACTTTACCCAGCTTAGCTTTGGGGTAGTTCTAAACGGGAAAAAATCTCCAGAACCTATGGAACTAACCCTCCCCGTATTAGCGTCCTAAACCTCTGTATAGTCTGATACAAGGTATTAAATTTTATGCATTACTTTCGCTCCCCAGGTGCATTGAGGCAGAGAATTTTTGCTACTTTAATTTTGACTAGCTTCTTGTCTTTGGGTGCTGGTATGTCGCTGGTAGATGCGGCATCAGCAGCAACCGCCGGACGCCCCCAGAGTGCGACAGAGTTAGTCAAACAACGACAAAATCGCGGCGATCGCTTACCGAATTCTGTCGTCAATGCCATTCGTCGCGACATCTCCCGCAACACCAATATTCCTCGCGGTCAACTACGAGCCGTTGATTATTCCCGACAAAGCTGGCCCAATAGCTGCCTGGGACTAGCCAAAGCTGGCGAAGCTTGTGCTGAAATCTTTATCGAGAACGGCTGGCGGGTGATTATGTCTAACGGTAAGCGCCAGTGGGTATACCGCTCTGATAACAGGGGCGACATAGTACGAGCAGAATCGATCACCAATCCCAATAACAGCAATTTACCCAACTCGGTTAAGACTGCCGTTTTGCAACTTGCCTCTGAGCACTATCGCGTCCCAACGTCCCAGATTCGGATCGCCACCGCTCAACAAGAAACCTGGGCTGATGGCTGTCTCGGACTTCCTAGCCCTGTAGAACGGTGTGCTGGCGTTCTCACTCCCGGCTGGCGGGTAACGGTAGAAGTCAGCGGGCAGCAAACTAATGTCTACCGCACCAACAACGATGGCTCCCAAATCAGAACGGATGCCACCGCCGATTTACCGCCCCGTACTGATCGCTTGCCCAATTCTGTCGCTAGAGCGGCGATCGCAGCGGCTCAGAGAGAACTGGGAGTACCCCCAGCCCAGTTATATATTCTCCAAACAGAACAGCAACAATGGCCCAATGGCTGTCTCGGTTTGGCTCGTTCTGGAGAAGGCTGTACCCAGGCGATCGTTCCTGGCTGGCGAGTTACTGTCAATGGCAACTCCCAAACCTTGGTCTACCGCACTAATAAGGATGGTTCTGCGGTGATGCGAGAAAATGCTGACGATCGCCTGCCCAGTGGAGAAACCCTACCCGATAGCGTCCGCCAAGCTGTATTGCAGAAGGCGCGATCGCGTTCAACGTTACCAAATCCTGACCTACAAGTTGTTCAATCTGAGCAAAAACAATGGACAGATGGCTGTCTCGGACTCGGTGGGATCAGTGAGCTTTGTCTGCAAGCCATCGTTCCTGGTTGGCGAGTTACCGTCACCGATGGTCAACAAACTCAGGTCTATCGCACCAATAACGATGGTTCTACAATTCGCTTAGAAGAAGCAGATGCCACTCCAGAAAACAGTGACGTAGTTCCCATTTCTGACAGCGAACTCCCACCTCCATTGCCCCGAAATACCGTTTTTCGGGCGATTACAACAGGTGGTATTGCCGGACAAACGGTAGAAACTCGCCTCCTCGCAGATGGGCAAGTGATTCAGACGCTGATTGTCCGGAACGGCAGCACAGTTCCACCTCGGATTTCTCGTATTTCCCGCCAACAAGTTAGACAGTTCCAGCAACTGCTACGTCAGCAATTCTCCCAGTTTGATCGCCTCAGTTACCCTGCCTCCACAGGTGCTGATTTCTTCACGATCACGCTGACAAGCCAAGGCGGGACAACCAGATACGCCGAAACGGAAATCAACCGTCTCCCTCAACCGTTGCAGGAAGTCATTCAATCCTGGAATCGCATTACCCAAGGTTAGTATTGACGATTAGCCACCGGAGATGCCCCCGTTATAGTTTTTGGACTTGACGGGGGAAAAACTGTGAATCTACGGTTTGTCGATCGGAATATGTTGTATTCTTAGGCAGCTTTTTGCTAGAATCCCTAGTCATAGCTACAAATATCACTGATAGCCGTTGATGAGTGTTCAGCCTAAACATCCCAGCGATCGCCACGACGAAGTCCGCCGCAATTCTCCACAACAGTTGAGCAATCCCTGCCAACTAAGAGAGAATTTGCACCCCCTGCCCCTTCAGGAGCCAATGTTCTACTATTTCGCCTATGGTTCTTGTATGTGCCCGGTGGACTTGAAGCGATCGCTCGGCGAGAATACTCACCCCTACGTCATCGGTGCTGCCACCCTCAAAGGCTATCGCTTAGGCTTTTATAGCAAATCTACTCTGCGTAAATGCGGCGTGCTAGATGTGGTAGTCGAACCAACAGCGGCAGTGGAAGGAGTGCTGTATCAACTCCCTTGGCGCTTGAGCGACGCCCTCGATCTTAGGGAAGAGATTCCCACCAATGGCTATCGGCACGAATCAGTAGAAATCCACTGCCAAGGGCGCATATACAACAACGTCCGTACCTATGTAGTGGTGGATAAGTTAGCCGAAGAACTTGCCCCCAACGACTGGTACTTCAACGTCGTGCTGCGAGGAGCCGTCACCTGCGGACTCCCAGAGCCTTATTGCTGGAAACTATTTGAACACATGCACCAGCTACAGCAGGGTCGCTGGCGCTCTACCCTTTTGCGTTCCGCTTAGACTTTAGCGCCGAATCGGAATTTGAATTAAAAACTCTGTACCCTGATCGGGTTCTGAAGAACACAGCAATTGACCGCGATGTTTTTCCACCACAATCTGGTAGCTAATCGACATTCCTAAACCTGTACCTTGACCCACAGGTTTCGTTGTAAAGAACGGATCGAATAACCGAGCGCATACCGACTCCATCATCCCTGTACCATTGTCAGCAATCCGAATTTCTACCTCATTGCTGTCATTAACCTCGGTACGAATCTTAATCATGCTGGGATAATTTTTCATAGTTTCAACGGATGCTGCCAACTCCGCCCTATGCTTTTTGTGGCACTCATCTAAGGCATCAATGGCATTCGCCAAAATATTCATGAACACTTGGTTAAGCTGTCCGGCGTAGCACTCTACTAAAGGCAAGTTGCCGTACTCTTTGATGACTTGAATACCTGGATGATCGGGTTTTGCTTTGAGGCGATTTTGCAGAATTAGTAGGGTATTGTCTAGACCGTCGTGGATATCAACAGCTTTCATATCGGCTTCATCTAGCCGCGAGAAGTTCCGCAACGATAGAACAATTTGGCGGATACGTTCTGCCCCCACCTTCATTGATGTCAGCATCTTGGGGAGGTCTATTTTCAGGAAATCAAGGTCAATTGCCTCTACCTCATCTTGAATCGCGGGTGCAGGTTCCGGATAGGATTCCTGATAGAGTTCAACCAAATTGAGCAAGTCGCTTGTATAGTCGTTGGCGTGGACAAGATTGCCGTAGATAAAGTTAACGGGGTTGTTAATTTCGTGGGCAACACCCGCAACGAGTTGCCCTAGGGAAGACATTTTTTCAGTTTGAACGAGTTGGGTTTGGGTCTGACGGAGTTCGCGTAAGGTTTGTTCTAATTGCGTCGCTTGCTCTCGCAGTTGCGCTTCTGACCGCCGCAACGCTGCCTCCGCTTCCTTATCCCCCGTGACATTGCGACAAACAATCACGCCGCCCCTCAGCACTTCCTCGTCATCCCAAAGCGGTCTGCCATTGATTTTTGCCCAGAGACCTTCCGGCGTACCAGCATGGCGAACAAACATTTCTAAATCATCAACCGCTTCTCCTTTAATCGCCCGTGCCAGAGGTAAATTGTCTTTGGGGTAGGGGGTGACGGCATCGGGTAAAAATAGACCGTAGGTGGCAGACCATTCACTGGGGGCGGTATCTGTAGAACCGGAGCCAAACATTTCCTCAGCGGCGGGGTTGAAGATTAAAAACTGCCCTTGTTCGTCGGCGACGATGACACCATCGCCCATGCTATTGAGGATTAATTCAAAGATGGCTGTTTGCTGCCTTAACTCTGCCTCAGAACGAGCTAATTCGGCGGCAGTTTGCTGCAATTGGGCTTCTGCTTGTTTGCGATCGCTAATATCCTTCATAAAGCAGTGATGCCCGATAAACTGCCCTTGCTCGTCGTAAGCAGAAATCATCACCAGTTGCTTATAAAAGATCGAACCATCTTTACGGATGCCCTTGGCTTCCGCTTCCACCTTGCCATCACGCAACATTTGTTGGTAGGCAATGCTCAACTTTTCCTGGTCGTCAGGATGTACCGTTAAGGGCCATTCCATCCCGATCATTTCTTCCGGTTCGTAACCTGCTGGGCTGGCGTAGGCTCTGTTGACAGTAAGGTAGCGCCCTTGGGTATCTAGCCGCGAAATTCCATCTACGGCATTTTCCATCGCCGCCGTCAGTTGGCGGAGTTCTTCCTCGGCTTGCTTGCGTTCGGTGATGTCACTGCCAACTCCGACAAATCCTGTAATGTTTCCTTCTGAATCGCGCAAAGCGGTTACCGACAGTAGCACTGGAAAGCGACTGCCATCTTTGCGGATATAAGACCATTCACACTCATCGTAGGACTTATGCGATCGCGCTTTGGCAACAAACGTCTCAAATCCAGGCTCAATAGGGATTCCCAACTCTTGAGATAACTGTTGCGATCGCCGCACGACTTCTTCTTTGTCATGCCAAATAGCAGGCGTTGCTTTTCCTAACACCTCTGCTGCTGTATATCCTAGCAGTCGTGCGGCGGCGTCATTAAAGGTGTGGACAATACCCTCTGCCGTAGTCGCAACAATTAAGTAGTTGGTACTATTAAAAATCGCTTGCTGTAGTGCTGTTGTCTGTTGCAGTTTCTCCTCTGCCAGCTTGCGTTCGGTAACGTCGCGCGTTACTTTCGAGAAGCCCCGTAGCTGTCCAGTTTTGTCCCATAAGGCTGTCACCATCACATCTACCCAAAACAGCGACCCATCCTTGCGAACGCGCCAGCCTTCGTCTTCAAACCAACCTTGGCTTGTTGCTACCCTCAGTTCTTCCTCTGGCTTCCCTTGCTCGATATCTTCAGGGGTGTAAAAACAAGAGATAGGCTGACCGAGAATCTCCTCAGCCGCATAGCCGTTGACGCGTTCTGCCCCATCATTCCAACTGACAATCCGTCCGTCAGGCGAGAGCATGAAAATCGCGTAGTCCTTCACCCCCTCCACTAACAAGCGGAAGCGCTCTTCGCTTTCCCGCAGTTCCTCCTCTGCTTGCTTGCGTTCGCTAATGTCGTGGAAGTAGACAGAAAGCCCATCTTCACTGGGATAAGCACGGACTTCAAACCAGCCATCCAGTGGTGGGTAGAACTCTTCAAAGGTGATGGAGATCTGTTGCGTTATGCTCTTGTGATAGTAATGGTCAAACGTCGAACCCACGGCTTCAGGAAACTCATCCCAAATATTTTTACCCAGGAGTTCTGTCTGGCTTTTCTTTAAAAGCTGTTCTGCCTGTTGATTAAGATAGGTGAACTGCCACTGATGGTTGAGAGCAAAAAAGGCATCAGTAATACTCTCAAGAGTATTGACAACTTTTCGACTTGATGCAATAAGTGCTTCTTCTGCTTGTTTTCGCTCCGTAACGTCAAAGCGGATGCTGATGTATTTAACAATTTTGCCATTGATGTCAAATATCGGGGCAATGGTGGTGTCAACCCAATAGAAAGAGCCATCTTTGCGCTTGTTTTTAATCTCGCCTTTCCAGACTCTGCCTTGTGAGATCGTCTCCCAAAGGTTTTGGAACAATGACTGGGAATGCTCCCCAGAGTTGATCAAGCGATGGTTTTGTCCAATCAGTTCTTCGCGGCTGTATCCGGAGACTTGACAGAACTTGTCATTGACAAAGGTAATCGTTCCCTTCAAGTCTGTTTCGCTGACAATTGCCGCTTCATCAAGAGCATTCTGCCGATTTTTCAGTTCTCTTAGCAGACTTTTTTGCTCTTTGGCGAGCTGTTTGAGGCGCTGTTGGGCTTGCCTCTGGCTGGTGACGTTGCGGTAAACGATCGCGCCCCCCCTGAGGATACCAGATTCGTCTAATAGCGGTCTGCCGTTAACTTTTAACCACAGACCTGTCGGCTTGCCAGGATGACAGACAAACACGTCCACATCGTCAAAGGCTTCGCCTCGAATCGTCCGCGTCAGCGGTATATCTTCTGAAGGGTAAGGAGTACAACCATCAGGCAAGAACAAGCCGTAGGTCGCTGACCATTCATCGGGGGGAGTATCTGTGGAACCCAAACCGACCATTTCCTGGGCAGCCGGGTTAAAGATTAAGAAGTTACCTGTTTCATCAGCAACGATGACGCCATCGCCCATGCTGTTGAGGACTAATTCCAGGATGCGAGTTTGCTGCCTTAGTTCTGCCTCAGAACGAGCCAACTCGGCGGCGGTTTGCTGCAATTGAGCTTCTGCTTGTTTGCGATCGGTGATGTCGCGCCAGCAACCGATAATTTCTTGAACATTACCGGATGTGTCTCGTACGAGCTTTAACTCATCGTGCATCCAGTGGTAAGTACCATCTTTAAAGAGGAAACGGTATTCCTGGGAATGGTGTTCCTGCTCAAACACCTGCTTCATCTCAGCGAAGATACGCGGAGCATCTTCAGGGTGAAGGTGGTTAGCCCAAAATCCTGAATCCTTCAGGAATTCCTCTGGCAAAAAGCCCATTTGTGCCGTGACATTCTCGCTGATGAAGGTAGCGGCGAGATTGTCCGAAACGCTGGCGCTATAAATCACCGCTGGGCTATAAGCAAGCAAATGTTGGAATCGTTCTTGAGTAGCCCACAGTGCTTCTTCTGCGGCTTTGCGATCGCTAACATCAAAGATCGCCCCATCTAGAGAGAGTACCTCTCCTACAGAGTTGAAGACGCCTTGACCTTTTTCCGAAACCCATCTGACGCTGCCATCTGCCCCAATCAGCCGATATTCAATGATGTAAGGCTGTTTTTTCGCCAATGCCTCATAAATGGAGCGTTCCATTACCTCTACATCTTCTGGATGGATGATACTCGCAAAGCAGCGGACTCTGTTTTGAATAAAGTCAGAGGCAGGATAACCTGTAATCTCAGCGATCGCATCGCTAATAAAATCCATTGTCCAATCGGCATCGCAAGCACAGCGGTAGATTGCCCCCGGAACATTAGATACGAGCGAGCGAAAGCGTTCTTCGCTTTCCTTGAGGACGGCGGCAACTCGCTGGCGCTCCGTGATTTCTGCTTGCAACTGCTCAACAGCATTTCTGAGTTCCGCCGTCCGTACTTCGACTCGCGTTTCTAGCTCGGCGTTGGCTCTAGAGAGCGCTTCTTCCGCCGCTTTGCGCTCAGTGATGTCATGCATTGCCACCACTGCACCGAGTTTTTTTCCTTGAGGATCGAAGAAGGCTTGTCCGCTGGCTAAAAGCGTTCGCTGGGGTCTGCCTTTAGGAGCCATTACCATTTCCACATTTTGAATTAATTCTCCCTGAAAAGCTCGGAACAAGGGGATGTCTTCTCTCTGCATCCGCGTCTTGCCATCGACATGATACAAGTCATAGTATTCCGACCAAGCTTCGGGAGGAATGGATTGTTCTGGCAGCCCATGATACTCTCGCGTTGCTTGATTAAAGCAAGTCAAAACACCATTAGCGTCGCAGGCGACAATGCCTTCTGTCAGGTTATCAAGTAGGGTTTTTAAAAATTCTCGTTCCTGATGTAAAGCTTCCTCGATTTGCTTGCGTTCGGTAATGTCAGTGACAATCCCATCGATCCGGATCGGAGTACCGCTAGCATCGCAGGCGAGACGACCTCGGTCGTAAAGCCAACGGACTTCGCCGTCTGGACGTACAATCCGGTATTCCCTTGCCAAATTACCTGTGGTAAAAACGGTACCCGTAGAATCTACAACTCGCTCGCGGTCTTCTGGATAAATAACGTCCTGCCAAAGGTTCGGGTTATCGAAAAACTCTTGCGGGGAACGACCGTAAACTTTTTCGGTGGCGGGGTTGATGTAAAGTATCTCAAAGTTTGTGCTGGAAACAGACCAAACCACGTTATCGAGGGAGTTGAGAACGCCATTAAGCTTTGTTTCGCTCTCGTACAAAGCCGCTTCTGCCTGCTTGCGACTGCGGATTTCTGCTTCCAACGCGGCGGGACTGGGCAAGGCGAGAGCTTGAGGAACAACTGACACGAGCGCGATCGCTATACAGACAGAAATCCCAGCCGTCAAAGCTTTCACTACCCCTGAAAGCCAGTAGGTCGGATGCCAAAGCGTCCACACTCCCATAATGTGAGTTATGCCACAGGAGACGATGAAGGCTCCAAATAATAGGAAGATCCAGTTGAAGGGAAAGTCCCGTCGCTTTTGAACGAAGTAGGCGAGGGCAAGAGAAATAGAGAAACAGCCAAGGGCAATTAGAGTATCGGAGGCGATATGTAGCGACAGCAATTCTGGCTTCCACAGGTAGCAATGTCCGTGGGGGATAAATGAATCTGTTTCAAAAAAGCCTTGCAAAGATTTCAGCATACAAATTTCCTCTTTTACTCCTTAGTGCGAAGCTTTTTTGGTTTATTGGTAGTGGAGGGAAAAGATTACAGCGCAATTTTCTATCTGGAGGTTGCTAGTTTTTTGCCGATTTTGGTGTTGTCAAGGTTGCTAACTGGAACGGTTTAAGTTCTCTATTTTAGTAATTGTCTTGAGATTTTGTAGCAGGTTTATTACGTTTACGATGTTGATAAAAGAACTACAAAAGCACACCAGAACGCAGAGAAAGAAGCAAGAGATAATAAGTTTCTTTCGGATGCTTTAGGGTGGATATATCCAAATTGTAGCCAAACATAATCCTTTCTTGTTCTCCCTATCTTTCATCTTTCTATCCAATCGTTTTTTACCTGGCGAACGCAAATTGGTATTAGGAGAAGTATTCAATATTAAAATGTATCAAAAATTACATTATAAAGTACTAAGTATAATTACTAGTATAAAAATGACTAATTCACCGATCAATAGGCAGAAGTTCACGGGATACTGCTGCTCAAATTTAGGTCAACTTTTATAAAAAGTAACACTTGCAAACCAACTAATCCAATGTAGAAATGCGTAAAAAGATTTAAGTAGTATTTCTGAAGGATTCACAACTGTTCTCAAAAAGTGTTTTTATTTACTGAGCTTTAAAGATGTTGTTGATGAATTCACTGGGGGTCAAACCCCTCTCCTTGTAAGGGTTCGGTGTATATCCATCTCTTACCAGGATGCAACACATTGTCCGATCCCCCTGATTGACTGACAAAAGTCTTTCGCCCTCACCCTAAATCCGTTTGCTTCAACTCAAGCCTACTTACAGTAATTTCACTGAGATTAGATCCACGAATTTACGGAAACATCCTCAGGGGTTATAAGTTAAGCAGAGTTATTGTAGTAACGGGTTTGGGAATTAGTTAATTTAATAATATTTGGGGAAATAACGGGAATAATAAGGGTGTCTCGTTGAGTAGAAGGATGCTTGAAATTGAAGAGCGCGATCGCGCTTTTCCTACCCGTTGTGATAACCCACTGTTTGTTTTAAAAGTTACGACACCAACCAATCATGCTTCTAGACTCTCTCCACTCCTTGAATTGGAAGCAGGCGATCGCTCCCGATCCGCTCGCCGTCGCTCCTGATACGTCCTTAATAGAAGCAATCTCCCTCATGAGCCAAGGGGGAGAGGGTTGTGTTTTGGTGATGGAGCAGTTGCAGCTAGTGGGACTCCTGACGGAGCAAGAGGTTATCCGGCTTGTTGCGACAGGGCGGAGTTTGGAGGGCGTCAAAATTGGCGAGGTGATGGTACAAAACCCCGTAACGTTGAAGCGATCGCAATGTTCTAATGCTTTTACCGTCTTAGATTTATGCGATCGCCATCAAATTCACTACCTGCCGATTGTGGACGATGGGGAGCAGGTGCTTGGTTTAGCGACGCCGACAACGCTCTGCCGATGGCTGCGGCAAGCGCAGGCTGAGGGGAGGGTAGCACAAGCCCCCCTTAGAGATCAAAAAGTAACAGACGCCCTAGGAGGCGAGCCTCACCCACTTACAGAGGAGACACTACACGCTGATGCCGATTTAGAGCAATGCGCTGCCGAACTCCTGGTAACGAATCAGCAATTAGAGGCGACGCTGGAAGAACTGCAAATCGCCAAGACTGAGCTAGAAAGGCGAGTCGAGGAACGCACCGCCACACTGAAACAAACCAATCAGCAACTACAGGCTGAGATTGCCATTAGCGAGGCTATCCGCCAGGAACGTCAGTGGGCAGAAGAGGCGTTGCGGGAAAGTGAAAAGCGACTGCGTATCGCCCTAGAAGCTGCCTGTATGGGGATCTGGGACTGGAATCTGCTGACTAATGAAGTAGTTTTGTCTCCTAGCCTTGAACAGCTACTGGGACTGGAAACAGAAGCCTTCACGAGTACCCACGACCGCTTCCTTGACTTGATTCACCCGGAAGAACGCGATCGCGTTTTACAAGAGAAACAGCGTGCTATTGCACAGAGGACACCCTACAGTAATGAATTTCGGATTGTCTTGCCTAGCGGCGAGATTCGTTGGATAGCCAGCAAAGGCAAGGTCTTTTACGACGCCACGAACAGAGCCATCCGCATGATCGGGGTAAAATTTGACATCACTCTCACCAAGCAGGCAGAGGCAGAACTCCGCGAGTTAGGAGCCGCCCTAGAAAATGCCGTAGAGGGCATCTCGCGGCTGGACACCCAAGGACGCTATATCGCTGTCAACAGAGCCTACGCCAATACTGTAGGTTATCAGCCGGAAGAAATGATCGGTATGGATTGGCAGCGCACTATAGTTCCTGAAGATTTGGAAAAAATGGTCGCCGCCTACCAACAAATGCTCCAATGTGGCAAGGTGGAAGCGGAAGCCAGAGGTGTTCGTAAAGACGGCTCGCTGTTTTATAAGCAATTGGTGATGATTTCTGCCTACGACTGGCAACGGCAATTCATTGGGCATCACTGCTTTATGAAAGACATTAGCGATCGCCGGCAAGCACAGGAGCTAATCTTTCAGCGCGAACAGCATCTAGCCGCGTTAGTTGAAGTTCAACGTCAGTTGTTAGCTTGGGATGGACAAGGCGATCGCTATCAGGGCATCCTAGAAACCTTAGCGCCAGTCTCCTGTGCTAGCCGCATTTATGTCTTTGAAAACCACACCGATGAAGCTAATCGCTGCTTTATGAGTCAAAAAGCGGAGTGGTGTGGCGAGGGAATTAAACCGGAGATTGATAACCCCACCCTGCAAAATCTCTCCTATGACAACTTCTTTCCGCGATGGGCGCAAGCCTTAGCGCGCCATGAAATTGTTAACGGCATCGTGGCAGATTTCCCAGAGTCAGAGCGCGTCATCCTAGAGCCGCAGGGTATCCTTTCTATTCTGATTTTGCCCTTAACGGTCAACGATGAATTTTTTGGGTTCATTGGCTTTGATAACTGTGTAGAAGCCCGTTTTTGGGAGAAGTCACAAGTCGCTCTCCTGCAAGCGGTGGCTGTGGCGATTTCCCTGGTACAGGAACGCTTCTTTGCCGAAGCAGCACTGCGCGAGAGCGAACAAAAATATCGCTCCGTTGTTGATACCGTTAAAGAGGTGATTTTTCAAACCGATGTAACGGGTGCATGGACATTTCTCAATCCTGCTTGGACAGAGATTACCGGATTTTCCATCGAGGAAAGCCTCAACAAGCATGCTTTAAACTACATCCATCCAGGCGATCGCCAACGCAATGGGGAACTATTCCGACCCCTAATCAAGCGTCAACAAGAGTTCTGCTGCCAGGAAATCCGCTATTTGACTAAAGACGGCGGCTTTCGTTGGATGGAAGTATTTGTGCGGCTAATGTTAGATGCCGACGGTACCCTCGTGGGTAGCTCTGGCACCTTAAATGACATGACTCAGCGCAATCAAGCAGAGGAAGCCCTACGGCAAAGCGAGGAAAAGTTTCGTAATTTAGTCGAACAAACCAACGACTGGGTATGGGAAATTGATAGCAACACAATCTTTACCTATGTCAATCCCAGAGTGCGCGAGATTATCGGCTACAAGCCGGAAGAGCTAATTGGCAAAACGACGTTTGACTTTATGGCGGTGGATGAGGCAAATGAGTTTTCAGCCATTCTCCAGCTTTATACTTCCCAGCAGAAGCCATTTATAAATCTTGAAAAAACCCTAATTCACAAAGATGGTCATCGGGTTATCCTGGAAACAAGTGGCTCACCTGTATTTGATTCTCAAGGAATTTTGCAGGGTTATCGAGGTATCAGTCGAGATATCACTAAACGCAAACAGGTAGAGCAGGAGATTCGTAAGGCTTTGATGAGAGAAAAAGAGCTTGGCGACCTGAAATCTCGCTTTGTTTCCATGACTTCCCATGAGTTCCGCACTCCTTTGTCAATCATTTCCTCATCGGCTGGGGTTTTGGAAGATTACAGCCACAAGCTAGACGAGCAGAAAAAGCGGAAGCACCTACAGCGCATTCAGGTATCTGTCAGACACATGACTCAGTTGTTGGAGGATGTGTTGGTGATTAATCGAGCCGAAGCGGGAAAATTAGAGTTTAACCGGACACCCCTGGATTTAGTCCTATTCTGCCGCGATTTGGTGGAAGAGCTGCAAAGCAGCACTGACAATCCGCGGATGATATTGCAGACCTACGGTGCAAGCACCTTGAAGCCTGTAGACAACCACCTAAAAGCCTGGGTTGATAAAAAGTTACTGCGGCAAATTCTCACCAATTTGCTCTCGAATGCCATCAAGTATTCACCCCTTGATAGCACTATTTATTTCCAACTGACCAGTGAAGATGGAGCGGCAGTTTTCCAAGTTAGGGATGAGGGTATCGGTATTTCCTCGGAAGATCAAACTAGACTGTTTGAATCATTCCACCGAGGTCAAAATGTTGGCAACGTCCCTGGTACCGGATTAGGGTTATCGATCGTGAAAAAGTGCGTGGAGGTTCACGGGGGGCAAATTACAGTTACCAGTGAAGTTGGAGTCGGCACAACCTTCGCGGTAACTATTCCCACAAAGTAAACAACAGTTGATAAACAGATGGTAAAAATTTTAGTAATTGAAGATGACGCTTTAGTCCGAGAGAACATTCAGGAAATTTTGGAGCTAGAAGACTTTGCTACCATTACCGCCGCCGATGGTTTCCTGGGTTTACAGTTAGCGAAAGCAGAAATTCCCGATTTAATTATCTGCGATGTTATGATGCCTCGACTAGATGGCTATGGACTTTTGGCAGCACTCCGCCAAAATGCTACTACTAACAGTATCCCTTTGATTTTCTTGACGGCAAAAGCTGACCGCTCTGAGTTGCGACAGGGTATGGAACTGGGCGCTGATGATTATTTAACTAAACCCTTTACGCCATCTGAACTACTCAGAGCGATCGCCGCTCGACTAGAAAAACAAACTAATGTGATGCAGCACTATTCTCAGGAGCGGCATCGAGTTGAGAAGTTGCAGCGAAAAATACAAGAAAGCCAGAAAATAGCTCATATCAAAGAAAATTTACTAAAAAAGCTTTCTCAGGACTTGCGCGATCCTGTCTCTAATATCAATATGGCAATTTATCTGCTAAAAAATTCTACCTCACCCGCCGAGCGCGATCGCTATATCAATATTTTGCAAAACGAATGTGCTCGTGAAATTGCTTTATTAAATGAAGTCTCTAATCTACAGGAACTTCTCAGTCCCGAAAAGGCAAAGGTTCTTTATCAGTTTAAGCTGCTTAGTGAAGATAAACAGAGGAAAAAGGGTAATTAAATTAGGACAAAGCAAATACTTAAAGGTTCGCATTCAATGTTTTTGCCCGCAATACAAACTAATTTGAAACATCTTCCGTTACAGCACAATGTTTAAATTTATTCTCGCCTACTTATTTAAAACTTAATTTTTATCTGTGTAGCCGCAAATTATTATAGGTTTGCATACTGGAAAGACAGGGTAGCCCGGTGAGCAGTCCTAGAAAATTACAAGGTGGTATCAGTAAAGACAAGCGTATTTATTTTATGCGGTAACTTTTAAGAAGTTTTCCTGATTTCTGCTGATAGATTTTTTTTATGGTCGGGGGTAAGAATGAAGATTATTAAGGATTTATCCAATCTTTTACAAGATTTACAAAAAGTTTAATCTAATGACAAAGATTTTAGTGATCGAGGACGAGGCAGAAGTTCGAGATAATATTCAAGAAATCTTGGAGCTTGAGGATTTTGAAACTATTGTTGCCCCAAACGGTCGCATTGGCGTCACCTTGGCTAAAGCACAAGTCCCGGATCTAATCATTTGTGATGTGATGATGCCGGAGTTGGATGGTTATGGTGTACTAAAAGAACTGCGTCAAGATGCAATCACTGCTACTATTCCCTTGATTTTTTTGACCGCCAAAGCAGAGAACTCAGACTTGCGCCAAGGGATGACATTGGGAGCAGACGATTATTTAACTAAACCCTTTACCCTGGCTGAACTGCGTCGGGCGATCGCGACTCGTCTAGAAAAAAAAGCGGCGGTTGTCCTGCATTACACCAACCAAATTAAGAACTTGGGAGCTAAGTTAGAGCATCTAACCTATTACGACAGTTTGACAAACTTACCCAATCAACGACTACTGCGGGAGCGATTTAATCAGGTAAAAACTCAAGCAGATTCCCAAAAACAACAGGTTGCTGTTCTGCTGATTAGCTTAGATCAATTCATCTCATTGACTAGTAGCTTAGGGCATACAGACACTGAGGTATTACTTAAAGCAGTTTCTCAACGGTTAGTCAACCAAATCAAACCTGTTGAAGATGACATCGATACGGTGGCTCGATTAGACATGGCTCAATTCGCTATCCTTCTCAAGCCAATTTCTTGTAAACAAGACGCCGCCAATGTCGCTCAAACAATTTTAGATGTTTTATCTCAACCCTTGCTTTTAAGCGATCGCGAAGTCTTCATCACCAGCAGCATTGGCATTGCCTTCTCTCTAGCCGCCTTCAGCAACCTAGACAACTTAATTAGTCAAGCTGAGGTAGCAATGAGGCACACCAAGCAAGGAGAGGGGAACGGTTATGAATTCTACACGACAGAAATGACCGCTGATTTTGATAACCGTTTTACCCTAGCAGCTGACTTGTACCATGCGCTAGAACGGGAAGAATTTCTTCTTTTTTACCAGCCCCAAGTAGACCTCAAAACGGGACAAATTTTCAGCACAGAAGCTCTCGTGCGTTGGCAGCACCCAGAACGAGGCTTGATTTCTCCAGCAGAATTTATTCCCTTAGCAGAAGAAACGGGTTTAATCATTCCCCTAGGAGAATGGGTATTGCAGACAGCCTGCGCTCAAGCGAAAGCTTGGCAAGCGGCTCATTCTGTGCCACTACAAGTTGCAGTAAATCTGTCTGCTCGTCAGTTTAGCCAGCCTGATCTAACTAAAAAAATAGTCCGAGTTTTAATAGAAACAGGTCTTGAACCAAGCTTGTTAAACTTGGAACTTACAGAAAGTATTCTCATCGCAGATGTGGAAGCAGCTAACAAAACCCTCAATGAATTAAATGCTGTGGGTATTCAAATTGCGATTGATGATTTTGGAATTGGCTATTCTTCTTTGAGTTACCTACAAAAGTTCTCCTTTCACACCTTAAAAATCGATCAATCTTTTGTTCGTAATATCACTAACAACCCAGGCAATATAGCCATTACAACTGCCATTATTGAGATGGCACACCGTCTCAACTTGAAGGTGCTAGCTGAAGGGGTAGAGACGGAGTCAGAACTGGAGTTTCTCTATCAGCATCAGTGTGATGCGATACAAGGCTATCTGTTTAGCCCGCCCAAACCAGCGGCAGAATTGACAAGGTTGCTGAAGGCGGGTCAACAACTGCAACAGAGAAAGTAGCTCCTAATTCCCAAAGGCAACATACAATCAATCGTGTAGCGAAATGTAAGGGGTGAGAATTTTTCTGCCTCTGTTGCTGGTATGACACATCTTTCTATGTTGCTGGGAATGCCCATTTTTCCCCTGGCATTTGAATTTACTTCTCCAGGGCCCATTATCGTTGAATTTGGCCCGGTCGCCATCCGCTGGTATGGTTTGTTAATTGCTTCAGCGGTATTAATCGGCGTCAGTCTTTCCCAATATCTGGCAAAACGCCGTGGTGTCAATCCTGACATAGTAGCCGACTTAGCAATTTGGCTGGTACTGGCGGCAATTCCCGCCGCACGGCTTTACTATGTCCTGTTTGAGTGGCAAGATTACTCCCAACGTCCTGAGGACATCATCGCCATTTGGAAGGGGGGTATTGCCATTCATGGTGCTATCTTAGGTGGCATTGCAGCGGCGCTGATTTTTGCCCGAATTCAGAAAGTTTCCTTTTGGCAATTAGCTGACTTGGTTGTACCGTCCCTGATTTTGGGACAGGCGATCGGGCGTTGGGGAAACTTCTTTAATTCTGAAGCCTTTGGAAGTCCTACCAATTTGCCCTGGAAACTCTATATTCCCCCTGGACGCCGTCCCCCTGGATTTTTGAATGTGGAGTATTATCACCCCACGTTCTTGTATGAATCTCTGTGGAATTTGCTGGTGTTTGGCATCCTGATGACGCTGTTTTTCCGCGATGTGCAAGGAAAGTCGCGCCTGAAGGTGGGAACGCTGGCTTTGGTTTATTTGGTGGGTTACAGTGCAGGTCGCGTTTGGATTGAGGGATTGCGTACTGATAGTTTAATGCTGGGCCCTTTGCGGATCGCTCAACTAGTTAGTTTGGGCGCGATCGCCATCGGTTTACTCGGCTTAACGTGGCTTTATATTCTCAAGCGTCCCTTACCAGATGTTGTTCATCCGGGTAGGGAGCAGCGGGAGGAGGGATGAAGTATGAAGTATGAAGTATGAAGTATGAAGGGTGAAGTATGAAATAGGCGATTGGAATAATGGCTAATCGTTGTCAATTTTTCTCTCCCCTGCTCCCCTGCTCCTCTGCTCCCCCGCTCCCCTGCTCCCCCGCTCCCCTGCTCCCCTGCTCCCCACTCACCGACTCAGGACTAATCTCAACTGAAACCAAACAACGCAGCAAAAAAAAAGCTCTAGAGCCTAAACTCCAGAGCTAAACCAGGGTGCATCTACCACTTCTTTATTCCCCAAGTAAGCGAGCCTAATCCGGAAGGATTTGAGCAGTCACAAAATTTTTCGGCAAAACCAGATTGTAAATAATGTCTATTTTCATCGATCCCTCCCAGGTTCAAGCCCTTCCTCCCCTGTCACCTGCCGTTTATATTGTGGGCGCGGGGCCAGGCGACCCGGAGTTATTGACGGTTAAGGCGCAAAAAGTTCTTCAAAGTGCGGATGTGATTGTTTTTGCTGATTCCTTAGTTCCCAAGCAAATTTTGCAGGGGGTACGTGCGGAAGCGGAATTGGTGCGAACGGGGAGTAAAACCCTAGAGGAGATTTTGCCGCTCATGATCGAGCGCGTGCGATCGCATAAATCAGTCGTCCGTCTCCACTCCGGCGACCTCAGCCTCTACAGCGCCATCCACGAGCAAATGCAAGTCCTGGCAGAAGCAGAGATTCCCTTTGAAGTGATTCCCGGTATCAGTGCCTTCCAAGCCGCCGCCGCCAAGCTGGGTGTGGAGTTAACTGTGCCGGGGTTGGTGCAAACCATCATCCTCACCCGCATCAGCGGTCGCGCTTCCGCCGTACCGGAAGCGGAAGAACTGGCATCCCTCTCGGCTCATCAAGCTAGTCTTTGTCTTTACCTCGCCGCTCGTCATGTCGAAGAGGCACAAGCGAAGCTGATGCAACACTACCCCGCAGATACCCCAGTTGCCGTTTGCTTCCGCGTTGGTTGGTCAGACGAAAAAATGTGGGTAGTTCCTCTGGAACAGATGGCAAGCCTAACAAAAGCCGAAAACCTAGAGCGGACAACACTTTACATTATTAGCCCAGCTCTAAAAGCCGCAGGCAAAGCCCGTTCTCGCCTCTACCATCCCGAACATTCTCACCTGTTTCGTCCCACTCGTCCTTAACAAGAGTGCGATCGCTCTATCAAATCACTTTAAAGACAACGTCCAGCCCAAAGGAATGCTGCAACGCCTTAAAAACCGTTTTCAACCAAAACCCTCATCAGCCTACCCTCACCTACTCCAAACGCCTAATCCTTCATAGGGGGAATTCCGCTGGCTCAGACAGATTGGTAAACTGATGCGGTGTAAGCGATTGGGAGGTAGAAAAACCCTTGCTAGACGAACAAGCAAAAAAGACAATGCTCCGGAAAATTCCTCATGGAATCTACATCTGTGGCGTAAAAGACGGCGAGGAAGTCAACGGCTTTACCATTAGCTGGTTGATGCAGGCTTCATTTAAGCCGCCACTCGTTGTCAACTGCGTTAACACGTCCAACAAGTCCTACGAGATGATCAAAAACAGTGGATTCTTTGCTGTTAGCTTCTTGGACAAAGGACAAAAAGACCTCGCTCAGAGGTTCTTCCAGCCGCTAAAGCGGGTTGGTAATCGCTTTGAGGATGTGGAGTTTTATGCCGGAGAAGCAACGGGATGCCCGATTATTGCTGATTCTCTGGGCTACATTGAGTGCAAAGTGGTTGGGGAAATCGCAGAAGGCGACCACAGTGTCTTTGTTGGGGAAGTGATCGGCTCTGGTGTCCACCGAGAGGGCGAACAGATTTTACTTGAAGATACTGGCTGGCAGTACGGTGGATAGAGAAGTATAGGAATTTATGCTAATTGCTGCTAATTGTTAATGGCTAATTGTCTTTAAGGGCGCAATTAGCTATTAGTATTGACACTCTCCGCGCATTTCTGCCGGAGAGTAAACCTCTTGCATAAGTCGAATAGACCCCCCTTAATCCCCCCTTAGTAAGGGGAAAGACTTGAAATCTTGCCCCCTCCCCTTAGTAAGGGGAGGGTTGGGGAGGGGTCTGGTACATTTTTGCAAGAGGTCTAGTATCAACCAAATCTGGCTCCTCAACTACCGGGATTGGCTTACTTCTAGAAGTGTTAGAAAAAGCCCCGTCACGGGATTATGAGGAGATTTTCAAAATTGCTTACGCAGACTTACGTTGCTCTGCATGTTTGCCCTCAGCAAATTCTTCAATCATCTTGCTGTTAAAAGCAGGAAGGTCATTCGGGTTGCGGCTGGTAACCAAACCGCTATCTACAACCACTTCCTGGTCAACCCAGTTTGCTCCAGCGTTTCTCAAGTCAGTAGAGAGGGAAGGCCAAGATGTAACCGTACGCCCCTTGACCACATCTGCTTCCACCAGTGTCCACAGACCGTGACAGATAGCTGCGACGGGCTTACCCGCCTCAAAGAATGATTTAACGAACTGCACTGCCTTTTTGTTGATACGCAGTTGATCCGGGTTCACGGTGCCACCTGGTAAGAGGAGGGCATCGTAGTCATCAGGACTCGCCTGATCTAGCTCTACGTCAACGGGAAATTCATCCCCCTTGTCGTAGTGATTCCATCCCTGCACTTTGTCGCTTTCGGGCGAAATCAGGTGAGTTTGAGCATTAGCATCGTTAAGTGCCTGCCTGGGTTTGGTCATCTCGACCTGTTCAAAACCGCTTGCTACTAAGATGGCGACTTTTTTACCATTGAGTTCTTGAGCCATACTTATAATCTCCTTAAGTTATTACGTTTACATTTAAATAAATGCTAATTCTTATGGTATTTATTTTGTCAGGTGCCTACCTCTATCGATTGGACTGGTTTTGCATATTAGGAGCTAGAAATCTAGATGTGCAATGTTCGCCAATCCCCTAAGTGAACTCAGTAAGTAGGCGAGAATTAAGTCAGGTGTGTTCAGTGTAAAATCTCAAATTGGCTTATATTCAGGAATTAAGCTCTATTTTGAAGGATTTAACCCTGAATGAAAATCTTTAATTATTTACATATCCTACTCATTCGTCGCTCTTAAAATAGATATTCTTATAAAAATTGAGATTGTAAATATATCTAATTAACTGCATTCTTGCATTGGTTTTGTGGAAGCGATCGCCTGTTATTTCAGCTACTCCCAGAGTGAAAGCAGGCTGCTGTCAAATCGAGTGTATTCACAATTACAAAGCACGTTACAACAATCCCTTCCTCAAGTAAGAAGAGGAGTTAAGCCATAGGAGGTAAGTTGTATCAATCAAAATTAGCAAATTAAGCAAGAACCTACTAATGAATTCAGAATCAATTGCTCAAAATCAACAATTTGATCCGCAACAGATATTGAATCCGGCGCAGCAATCTCAGATCACTCAACAGCTCTCCGAAAGCGTCATCTTGACCACAGTAGACGATCTCTACAATTGGGCACGACTCTCTAGCTTGTGGCCCCTACTGTACGGCACCGCTTGCTGCTTTATTGAATTTGCCGCTCTGATTGGTTCGCGCTTTGACTTTGACCGATTTGGCTTGATTCCTCGTTCTAGCCCACGCCAAGCCGACTTAATCATCTTGGCAGGCACTTTGAACATGAAAATGGCTCAACCGACGCTTCGCCTTTACGAACAGATGCCTAGCCCAAAGTACGTTATTGCGATGGGAGCCTGCATGATCACGGGAGGCATGTTCAGCGCTGACTCTTATACAGCTATTCGAGGGGCTGATAAAATTTTGCCCATCGATGTTTACATTCCCGGCTGTCCTCCTCGCCCAGAAGCGATCATAGATGCCATTATTAAGCTGCGTAAAAAAATTGCCAATGAATCAATTCAGGAGCGGGGAAAAATTGAGCAAACTCATCGCTTCTACAGCACCACCCATAATATGAAACCAACTACATCAGGTCATACGGGTATATACATCAATTCACCTTCTCGTCAGCAACCGCCCAAAGAATTAATGGATGCAGCGGGAATGCCACTTCCTGGTACTCTCCAATCTGCGGAAAAAGAAGCCGTTAATCTTGGCGAGAAGGTTTAAGTTTGATGCTTTTCCATCGCTATCATGGGTAGGGGCAAGACACAATGCCCCTACTTTACTTTATTGAACCGATGTTCTAGCGGCTAACTAAAGCGATCGCCGTGACTTCTGGAGGACAATACCAACGTCCTGGGGGAAACGTACCTAAACCGCGATTGACATACAAATAATTGCTTCCGACCTGATGCAGTCCCTGTCCCCATTCCCAATGGCGAACCACTTTCGGCCATTTTGCCTCTAAAAAGGGAATCCAGGGCCAGAGGAATTTGGGAATTTTCTCCCGCGAGGCGTGAATCCAACTGGGTACAGAGCCTCTCCCCGGAATCACAATTTGCCCCCCGTGGGTATGACCGGAAAGCTGCAAATCAACCCGCCAGGGTTGCAATCGCTCAGCGCTATCGGGATTGTGAGATAAGACAAGGCAGGGAAGATTGGGGTCTAACTGCCCCATGACGGGAGCCGGATTGAACTCAGGCGACCAGAAATCAGGGAGTCCGACTAATGCTAACTCCGGCCCTAGAGGATAGGCAATCTGATTCCAGAGCACTTGAATTCCCGCATCAGTGAGGGCAGTAGTGATTTCGTTTTTTGAATAGGGGTAATGAAGGTCATGATTTCCTAAAACTGCAAAGACACCTGCACGACTTTTCAAATCCTTGAGCCGCTGTGCCAGTTTATGAATGGGCTTAGGGTTGTGGGTAACAAAGTCGCCAGTCAGCACCACTAAATCGGGTTCGGCTTGATTACTGGCATCAATCGCCTCCGCTAGCAGCTCTTCCGTTAGCAGTAAGCCGTCGTAGTGAAAATCTGTAAGGTGTACTAGTTTTGTTCCTTCTAAGGTTTTGGGTAAATCAGCGATCGCGATCTCTAAGTGCTCAATACTTAAGGGTTCTGACAATATACGCATTTTTTAATAACTAATAACTGAATAACTGTGACTACCTATATATATGACAGAGCCTAGGTTATAGCTGCCAATGAAAAAATAGCGCCAACCGACCGAGCAGGCGATTTGTCAGCGGTCGAGCTTGCCACTTTGCCAAATGGATGCGACGGCTCTTAGAAAACCCATGTTGGAAGAACTCCTCCACAAATTCCGCAAACTTAGGTTCAGCTAAGGAGACATTGAGTTCGTCATTGTGGAAAAGACTGCGCGGATCGTAATTGGCACTTCCAGTTCCCACCCAGTGTTCATCAATTAGCAACACCTTGGCGTGCATCATACTCGGCTGGTATTCGTAGATTTCAATCCCAGCTCTGAGCAGCTCCCTGTAACGTTCCCGGACGGCATAATAGACCATCTGCTTGTCATTGTGCGGGCCTACCGTTAGAACACGCACATCAACCCCCTTTTCTTTAGCCTTGAGAAGGGCATTCCGGGAGTTGCGATCTGGCAGAAAGTAAGGACTAGCAATCCACAGCCGCTTTTTTGCCGCGAGGACACTCGTGTAGAAGAGCGCATGAACCGACGAACTGGCACTAGGAAATTCACTCGGCGTGACGAGGATGGTTGGCCCATTCGTGACGCTAGGTTGAAAGATTTTTTGACTTAAGCTACCGATTCCCCCCACATACATCCAGTGCTGCGTGAAGATGCCTTCCAAAGTAGCGACAATTGGCCCTTGAAAGCCAATCTCAAAGTCAAGCCAAGGGCCCTCATCACCTGTTTCTTTCATACCGTCCCAATGGTCTGAAACCCCTGTACCACCCACCAAAGCGATCTTTCCATCAATCAGCAGTAGCTTGCGGTGGGTACGGATGTTGTAAGTTAGGGGAGCCTTCCAACTGAACTTGTGGAAGAAGCGGACATCAACACCCGCCGCCTGTAAATTCTGCCAGTACTCCTTAGGAATCGCGTTCACACCGAATCTATCGGCAATGAGCTGAATCTCAACCCCCGCCTTGGCTCGCTCGATCAAGGCAGCCGCAAAATCGTCAGCGCGGCGACCAGGGGTCATATAAAAGGTTTCAAAGTGGATTGTATGCCGAGCGCTACGGATTGCCTCCTCTCTGGCTTTATAAATAGCATCGATATTAAACCAATAACCGATTGGCTTGCCGTGGGTGAGGTGGGAGGCGGATACGCCCATCATCGCCAGCGGAAAATGAGGCTCCTCTAAGCCCGGAACCTCTTTCATCCTGTAGTCAACCTTGTTGTAAAATGCCCCCTGAAGATAGAGGATAAACAACAAAACTAGTAGTAAGACCAGGAAAACTCCAAGACTCCACCACATCCAGGGGTTTAGTGATGTTCTTGTCACACTAGATGATAGGGGGAAAAGAGCTGTTGCTTTGGACGGGGGAAGTTGAAAAATTAAGCGGCTGTGCATCTAAAGGGCATGATTTTATTAATCGTTTCAGGATTGTGGCTTGGCGATCGGGGACTGGATAAGAAGCCTTAAAACCTAACTATCTAGGATATTGACACTCTTTCCAATCCTCAACAAAAGCCAGTTCCAGGAATATGTTAGTTAAACGTGCAACAGCTTTAAAAGCTTCTTTGGGAGGAATAATTTAAGCAAACGCGAGGACGTTCTGCGACTGCCACTGAGTTTCAACCTCCTTCACTTAACTTTAAAAATCTACATACCAGTTAAATTTAAAAACCAATTGCTGATAACTAAAAATTAAAAGTATTAGCTATCATTTAGAGGATTTTCATTAAACAAGTGCGCTTAAACAACCCTAACCAAGTTGTAAGATGGGCATTCCCCAGAAACAACTTTTTGTAGAATTTTAAGCTTATCAAGGGCATTGCCCACCCCACGTTCATTAGATCCTGCTACTTATCTACCCTACTCCCCCTTCATCCTCCATCCTTCACCCTTCACCCTTCATCCTTCACACTTCATCCTTCATCCTTCACCCTTCACCCTTCATCCTTCACCCTTCATCCTTCATCCTTCACACTTCATCCTTCATCTAGGTCTTTCAAAATGATGTGGGACTTCGGGTCAAAGGCAATCATTCTTTGTTCCTGTAAGGTGGATAGTACTCGCGTTACTGTGACTCGCGTCGTGCAGCAGGCACTGGCTAAGTCTTCATGAGTCAGACGGACGCTCAGACGAGTTCCTTCTGGGACGGGTTGACCAATTTCTCGCTTGAGAAATAGCAACAGCGCTTGCAGGCGGTCTTTCACCCGTCGCTGTCCAAAAATTCTTAAAAAGGCTTCGGCTTGTTGCAACCGCTGGTTAATCAGAGGCAAAAGGGTCTGGGTTAAATGTGGGGAAGCCGCGATTTCAGTGAGGGAAATGCTGGCTAATTTGACATCTGAGAGCGCTGTTGCTTGGTAGGTTTGGAGAGTCGTCATTGCCGCTCCAAAGGGCATAGAAGGGACGGCTAATCCTACCATCACCTCTTCGCCACTGTCACAAAGGGTACTCAGCTTGACGATTCCTTGAGAAACAATCCAAATTGCCTGGGGATTGAGAGGGATCAGTTCTCCCTTTGTATAGGTTTCTAAAGGCTTCTGGTAGCAGAGATCGTGATCTTTTTTTTCTAACGCCTTGAGAGCCTGTTGGCGATCGCAAATATCGCTCACTAACCAGCGTAGGGTAACTACTTTCCCGTCTGAATTACGTCTAGTCGCCAGGGTTATAGTTGCCTCAAAGGAAACGCCGTGATGGTTTTGCAGACGGAATTTCCACTCCCTTATCTGCTCGCGCTGATCTATCTGGCTCAGTTGGGAACGAAAGTCTTGACGATCTTCTAGGGGAATCAAACCCAGCAGAGGTTTGCCGATCAAGAAATCCTGCTTGACGCCGAGCCGGGTAGCCGCCGCCTGGTTGGCTTCTCGAATCACACCGCGTACATCAGTAACTAGGTACGCCTCCGGTACGAACTCAAATAAATCTTGGTAGCGTTGGCGTTCGATTTGCAGCAGTTCGTGTGTTGCGGCTAGTTCTTCCTGCTGTTGGAGAAGCTTTTCTGCTGCTACCTGCAATTCTTCTGAGGCGCTACCCAGTTCCTTGAAGGCGGTTGGGAGCAAATCGGGTTGCGCTAGCGTTCCCACATTGGCGTTGCGGTACAACTGTGCTAGCCGCCAGTTGATTGCCTCCACCCGCTGAGTAAACATTTCTATATTCATCTCAAGCTTTTCCTAGCTACCCTTGACTAAAACTAATTTCTCTTTTCCCTGCTATCTCCTCAAATCGGTTTTAGTAAGCCGCTTCAGAGATTTTAGATCTTCCTAAGAGTCACTAGATGGCTATTTTTTACGACTCTATCGATAGATAGATATGTAGATTTGCTAATCACCTCAAGAAGCGGTTTTAGGTAATGCTCAAACGGCATAAGGTAAGAGGCGAGAATCAATCAAACTATGTAGTAGACCTTTTGCATAAGCCGAATAGACCCCCCTTAATCCCCCCTTAGTAAGGGGGGAGACTTGAAATCTTGCCCCCTCCCCTTACTAAGGGGAGGGTTGGGGAGGGGTCTAATACATTTTTGCAAGAGGTCTAGTGAAGCTCTGTCAAGTCTCTTAAATGGTTTCCTAGTCAGGGCTGAAGCCCTAGATTGAGAAATTTAGCCCTGACTACAAACCAATAATATTTACATGTCCTACTTACTTGGGCATCAACAACCCAGGGAATAGCTATTTAGTCTGAGCTTTCTAGTAGAGGTAAAAATTTTCGGATGAGTCCAATGGTGACGGCGGGAAGCTCTAATTGGGGAGTCAAGCCGACATCATCAAGTTGTTGAAAAATCCGCACGGCTTGAGGATTCATTTCGGCAAGACGACGCCCGACTTCTGGCCCTGTAAATTCTGACTTTTGTCCCCAAATGATGGCGGTGGGGACGGTAAGTTGGGTGATGTACCGGGACAAATCAAAACATAAATCTCCCCGCACAAAAGATAGAGCCGCATACTCGGCATGCGGCTGTCGAGCGGATTCCAGGTAGGCTTGTACGATTTCGGGATAAATTCGTTCAGGACGGGCAAATTGGTTTTGTTCTAAGAAGTTGCGAACGCCGAAATCTGTAGCCACCCCTGTGCTGTAAAGTAGCCGATCGAGAATTGGCGTACTGACGACTTGAGTAAAGAAGTTACGGGTGTAGTTTTCTCCAAAATCAGAAAGACCTGCGGCGGTGGTCAAAATCAGAGACTTAAATAATTCAGGATGAGCGATCGCGGTGCGAATGGTAAACGCGGCTGTCAGTCCAGAAGCAATGACAGTGGTTGGGCGATCGCTAATCTTTCCCATAAATTCGCCGATACTCAGGATATAATCCTCGATTCGGAAAAACCGGGCGGGATGGTTGGAGCGTCCCCAGCCAATCAAGTCTGGTGCCACAATGCGATAGTCAGCAGCGAAGGCTGGATAAACTTTAGACCACTCGTAGGCAGAGGAGCCACCACCAAAGCCGTGAAGAAAGACTAAGGTTTCGCGATCGCTGTCATTATTACCCTCGCCACTAGACCACAGTTGACCCTCAGAGGTGTAGTAAACAATGCTTCCCAACGTGGTGTTGATAGACTGCTGAACAAAACCGGGTGGTATAAACATAAATCGAGCTTCTCAATGGTGCCTATAACATTCCACAGCCCCCCGAAACCTGCATCACTCCAAAGGTGAAATCCCAGGGGCGTGACAAACTGCCGCGCCGACTGAAGCCATAAGTAAAGAAGCAGGAGTCATCCCACAGGAAAAAGTCTTATTGTCAATGTAGTCAACTCCCTAGTACTCACTACGCAATTTCTTCCCAGACAAGAAGCACTATGGTTGACAGTATTAAACAACCCAACGGGATTTTAAGTAAGAGCGCTTTTACCCGTCCGGCTAATGGCACTCAACTGTCCTATCCGATTTTGGTGGTTGGGAGTTCGACAGCGTCATATACCGCTACCTTGGGGGCTTTGCGAACCGATCCGCAGGTCGTGGTTTGCCTAGTAATACCCCAGCAAGTTTTAGGAGGACAGTTTACTGCCCAAGCCTTACCTGCATCGGATGACGGCGATCAGCTCAAGTCTCCCAACGGTGAGGCTTATAGCATTTCTAAAACTCATCGCAGCTTCCGTAATCTGCAACGGTCATTACAAGCCGTGAGTGGGCAAGTGGTAAAAAATCCCGGTGGCGGTTGGGTGAGTCCCTTGTGTACGACACCTGTCACCTCAGCCAGAGCGTTGAATGAGGCGATCGCCCCTTACATTACCCAAAAGCGCTTAATTATTATTCCCTTTGCTGAACCCATGCAGGTGATTACCACGACATCTGGGCAGCGTCGCCGGGTGACAGGGGTGGTTTTCCGAGATACCCAAAACGGGGCTAATTTTACCGTCTCCGGCCAAGTTGTCATTGAAGCAACTGATCTAGGGGACTTGCTGGAACTAGGAAATATTGAGTCGCGGGTGGGACAAGAAGCACGCAGCGAAACGGGGGAACCCCTCTTGCCGGAAGTAGCGTTGCCTAGATGTCAGCAGTCAATTACCTACTGCGTACTCCTAGAGCGCACAGCACCGGGAAGGGGCGTGTCCATTGGTAAGCCCATCGGCTATGGAGAACAACCCTGGCTTTTACCAACGGACTTTACAGGCAAGTTTTGGACACGCAAAAGTAATTTGGTTTGGGAGGCGCGGGACTTTTTTCACAGTTACGGCATCTTCAGTTATCGCCGCCTACAGCGCGTCAGCCTCAGGGAGAGCAATGTTAGTGTCGGCGACGTGACGGTGCTGAACTGGAGTACTAGTCCGCGAGGGCCGAGTGGTAAAGAAGGATCATTCTACATTGGTAACGACTACCGCAACGGTATCATTGTCGGGGTGAGTCGAGAGGAACGTCAGGCAACTCTAAAACGAGCACGCGATCGCTCCCGTGCCTATGCCCACTTTTTGCAGGTTAGCGAAGGCAAAGACTTAAAGCCCCGTGGCGATCTCACTTGGACAAGTGACGGTATTGCCCTAGAACCCTACATCCGGGAAGCCCGTCGCGGCGTAGCCCTGAGCACTATCCGCCATCAAGATGTGGCGAAAGCGTTTTTCCCAGGACAAGCGCGGGCAAGAACCTTTGATGATAGTGTGGGCATCGGTCAGTATCACTACCTCGACATTCACGGCAACGACGAACCGGGACAAGTGAGTTTACCCGGCGACTACGTCCTGGCTTTGCCCTTTTCAATTTCAATGGGGGCGCTGGTTCCCATCAATACCGATGGCTTAATTCTCTCCTCTAAAAGTCTCGGGACAACCCACATCACCAACGGGGCATATCGCATGCATCCGGTAGAGTGGGCAATTGGAGAAGCGGGGGGAGCCTTAGCTGCAATGGCGATTAGAGAAAACGTGGAAGCCCGCGATATCGTCCTCAATGAGCCACGCAAACGCAAGTTACAAGGGCTACTTGCCCGCAATGGCGTACCCCTGATCTGGTTTGATGACATTACCCACGATGACCCAGATTATGAGGCAATTCAGGTACTCGCCACAGCAGGTATTGTCCGCAGCGAAAGCAATGCCAACTTAAACTTTCGCCCCCAAGCTCCTGTAAACCGAGCCGTAGTATGTACAGCACTAGTAAAAGTTCTCGGTTTACCCTTAGTCACGCCAACGACTCCCACCTTCTCTGATGTCCCATCTAACCATTGGGCGTATGTCAACATTGAGTCACTGTATGCACAAGGTTTAATTGCCGGATTGGGAAGCGGACGCTTTGCACCCGATCAACCCATTACTCAACTCCATTTGTCTTTCCTAATTAGGAAGGTCGATCAGTTAATTGTGCCAGGAGTTTACAACTTGGCAATCTCAAAAATTCCCACAACAAACCGAAACTTACAGCGACGCGAACTTTCCAGAGTTCTCTATGAGGTGTATCGCATGAAGTTAGGTTTAATCGGAACTGCACGTCTTCAACCTGCATCTATAAATCGTGAAACTGATACCTCCTCCACAGTAGAAGTAGTTACGCCCTGAAGCCGCCTTTAGGATGGGCATTGCTCATCCTAAAGCTATAGATAAAGAGTTATGGCTACCACACTATTAATCCAAATCTTTAAAGTAGCGATCGCCTTATCACTCTGCTTTATAGCCATCACCCTAAGAACGCCGTTTTTAGCCAGTCTTAGAAATGAATTTTTCTGGGTAATCTTAGTTTTAGGTTTGGGTTTAATAGCATTTGAAGTTTTTAATTTCAAACAAAAATCTCTCAAATCAAAGCCCATCATTAGTTTTTTAGTTGTAGCACTGTGTTGTAGCAGCCTTGCTATTGCCATTACTCAGCAAATACAATTTAACCTAACTAAGCGACATGTTTTAAGCCAAAATGCTGCTCAACTTGAAAAGCTCGGTCAGCATTTTATCGTTGGTTATCGAGATTTGGCAGAAGTCAAAACGCTGGTTGAAAAAAGAGCGATCGCTGGTGTTTTTATCACTCGGAGAAATATAAATAATAAAACATTCAAAGAAATTCAAGAAGAGATTTCAAGTTTACAAAATATTCGTGCCTCTCAAGGTTTACCTCCCTTGTGGGTAGCCAGCGATCAAGAGGGAGGTATCGTTTCACGCTTGTCACCTCCTCTAACTCAACTCCCTCCTTTATCTAAGATTGTCGAGGAAGAAATAAGTGATGAGCAAAAGAAATCGGAAGTAATTCAGTATGCATTCAAGCAAGGTAAAGAGTTATCCGCTCTAGGTATTAATTTAAATTTTGCTCCCGTAGTGGATTTAAATAAAGGAGTTGTCAATCCTCAAGATAAATATTCTCAAATTTATCGGCGTGCTATTTCAGCGGATAAAGAAGTAGTCGCCTCAGTGGCGTTGTGGTATTGCAACGCCCTGGGTCAAACCGGGGTGAGGTGTACGATTAAGCATTTTCCTGGGTTAGGACGAGTCGAGGACGATACTCATCTAGCCTCAGCGGATTTGCAAACCTCTATTGCTGAATTAGCGAAGGACGATTGGGTACCGTTTCGGGAAATGATGAAATCTCAGGCGTTTACGATGTTGGGACATGCAAAGTTAACAGCATTAGATACAGTTAATCCCGTTTCATTCTCGCATCAGGTAGTAACAGAATTGATCAGAAATGATTGGCAGCACGATGGAGTGTTGATTACCGATGACTTTTCTATGCAAGCCGTTTATGGCAGTAAAGCTGGATTGAAAGCTGCCACTGTTCAAGCGATTAATGTAGGGGTAGATTTAATCTTAATTGCTTACGACAAAGATTTATACTATCCAGCAATGTCAGCTTTGCTAAAAGCTGAAGAATCGGGAAAACTGGATAGTGCTTTACTAGAAAGAAGTCGTGTCAGATTAGAGCAAAATCAAAAACTTCTCAAGAGTGGAACCTGACTGACTGACAAAAGTCCTACACTCCTTGATTGACCGTAGAGCGCTAAAAGTTTTTTGGCGTTGGGTTTGACGCTGTTCAACCCAACCTACCCGAAAAGATTTGTCACTCAACCAGCACGCTTCACTCTGCCCAACCTAATAAGATTAAACAAGGTCATCTTGTCAGTTGGGTTGAGGAACTTACAAAGCAGCGTTCTTGCTGAGGAACCCAACATTATCGACGAGCAAAACCGTTTTGAGGATTGGGAAGTTGGGAGGAGGTCGTGCAGTGGATACCGCAATAACAGCGCAAAATATACAGGAGCAAGTTAGCTCTAAAGACTGGTCATGGCGTTTCTGGCTCACTTTGCCACTCTACCCCTACGGCAAGCGGCGGACAATTCGCAAAGAAGTGGTTAAGGACACCGTTTGGACTTTCGACCAAGTGCAGGGTATCGTCTATGTCGCCGTGCCGATTCGCATGAGTGTCATTAGGCTCGATGCTGGGGGGCTTTTGATCTATGCGCCTGTTGCGCCGACAAGAGAGTGCATTCGACTGGTTAAGGAGTTGGTGGCAAAGCATGGTGGCGTTAAATACATTATCTTGCCCACTATTTCCGGCTTAGAGCACAAGGTCTTTGTCGGCCCGTTTGCCAGACAGTTTCCCAACTCGCAGGTTTTCGTCGCCCCGAATCAGTGGAGCTTTCCCTTAAATCTCCCCCTAAGCTGGCTGGGCTTTCCTTCCAAACGCACTCAGATACTCCCATCTAATAGCAGCAAAGTCCCCTTTGCTGATGAGTTTGACTACGCGATCTTGGGTGCCATTGAACTTGGGCCAGGGCGGTTTGAGGAAGTGGCATTTTTCCATAAGCGATCGCGTACACTGCTCATAACTGACTCGGTGCTTTCTGTACCAGAGGAACCGCCGGAAATCGTCCAACTTGACCCCTACCCGTTGCTGTTCCACGCGAAGGATGATGCCTTCGATGTTATTGAGGACAACGAGGCAAGCCGCCGCAAAGGATGGCAGCGCATCTCGCTGTTTACGCTTTACTTCCAACCCAGTGCGCTGAAGGTAGCGGAAATGGGGCAATCGGTGCGCGATGCGCTTAAAGCTCCGGATCGGTCGAAGAAAGCCTATTTCGGTTGGTTTCCCTTTAAATGGCAGGAGGACTGGAAGCAGTCCTTTGATGCTTTGCGAGGAGGCGGGCGTCTATTTGTCGCACCAATTCTGCAAACCCTGATTCTCAACCGGGCACCGCAGGAAACCCTCGACTGGGCAGAGAAGGTGGCAAGCTGGAATTTTCAGCGGATTGTTCCCTGTCACTTTGACTCGCCGATTGAGACAAGCCCGCAGCAGTTTCGGCAGGCGTTCGCCTTCCTTAAAAAGAATTCTCTTCTTGCTGAGGGCGAAAGCCAATGTTTACCGGAGGAAGACTTTAGCTTACTGAGGAAACTGGATAACAACCTGATTGGGTTTGGCATCACGCCGCCACCGCAGGAAAAGGTTTAGCTCTGAATGTAGATCCCCGACTTCTTGAAGAAGTCGGGGATCTGAGGCACAAGTTTTGCTTACTCCCTTCCCGCCAGAAGGCTACCTATTCCGGGAGTGGCTCAAATGCGAGGTCATGCTTGGGGGTAAAGGTCTCTCTACTTTACTCGACCCACCAAAATTTGACGCACTACCATACACATCTGCTATATTATTATAGTAATGACGGCATATGCAGTCATGTGTTCTCAACAAAAAAATCGAGCATACTCTTTGGCGAGAGTAGCCCGATTGTCTAAGAATCAGCGCTAAACTGATTCAGCCTTAGCTATCGCTTGTCGATTATCCATAAAAGAATAACAACGATACAGTCCATCAATTCAGGCTGCTGTAATTTAGGTATACCTGTTACAGCAGCGGATACGAGTATGGCAAGGACTAAGAAAAGCCATACTCGGATTTCTCTATTCATTTTTTTTTGTTATAGGACTCCTCTATACTAGAGCCATTCTCGGCAAACGTCTATTTTCTTCTAGTCAGTCGAATCTGATTTCTTTACTCGCTATATTCAAACCCTTCAGTATAACAAACTTCATAAGAAAATGAGAAGACCTCTTAGAGATATTTCTAGGAGGTCTGATTCGTTTTTTAGGTGAAATAAACCACGCATCAAACATTAATTTCAGGGGCAATTCCTGGGAAATCTCCGGAACCAGCGTGTACCTAAATAGCAAAATTATCAGCTTTCTCTAACTCAGCTAACACCTTAGTCTTGAAATCTTCAGAACCTTGTCAAAATTCTCACTATCAGCAAAATATTACTAAGCTCAAAAACTCGGTTGATTGGGAGCGTGTAAGAATCCTTGCTCCTTAGCCTTTTGAACCCATTTCTCCGCATTTCATAAGTATAAAATTTTAGTTAATTAGATATTGGACATATAGTAATACTCTCCCTTACTGTAATTGCAAGAAGACAACCTTCTCAAGCAGAACTTGAGGAATGAAGAATATGAACCCAATTAATCGAGTGGCGATCGTTGGAGGAATCCATGGGAATGAACTAACCGGGGTATACCTAATCGAGAAATTCCAGCGATTTCCCGAACGAGTTAAGCGTTCCAGTTTTGAAACGTTGACATTATTAGGAAATCCCAAAGCCGTTGAAGTAAACAGGCGATACATCGACAAAGACTTGAATCGCTGCTTCCACAACCAAGACTTGCACGATCCGACAAGTTCTAACTATGAAGAACGCCGTGCAAAGACGATATACCAGTTGCTAAAACCGCAAGGTAAATCCCCAGTCGATTTGCTGGTGGATTTGCATAGCACCACCGCCAATATGGGGCTAACAATTATTCTGGGGAACAACCATCCCTTCAACTTGCAATTGGCGGCTTATCTCAGTGCAATTAATCCCTTGGTAAGGGTTTATAGCTACGCTCAAGATAGTCAAAAAGATGCTTGCTTGCGGTCTATTTGCGACTTGAGTTTTTCGATTGAGGTAGGTTCTGTAGCCCAAGGCGTGATCGATGCAGACTTTTTTATCAAAACGGAGGAACTCATCTATGCCGTTTTGGACTATTTAGAAGCCTATAACCAGGGGAAAACCCTACTCAGCGATCGCACCTTCGCCCTCTATGAATACCTGGGAATTATCGACTACCCACGGAATCAAGAGGGCAAGATTCAGGCAATGATCCACCCTCAGCTTCAAGGGAAAGATTACGAAGCCCTGCATCCAGGCGATCCCTTATTTCTGAGCTTTGATGGTCAAGCGATCGCCTATGAAGGAAAATCAACCGTTTATCCCGTTTTCATCAACGAAGCCGCTTACTACGAAAAAGGCATTGCCATGTGTTTAACCCAAAAGCAATTAATTTACGTTGACCCTTCCGAATCTTCTAACAAAGTGGGGGGTTCTGCGGGCATGGGGAAGAGTAACCCAAAAGCAGACTGACGCTGGTTAGAGGGTTCGGAAGCGTTGTTCCACAAGGTTTCGTAGAAGAAGAACGATACCCCAGCAAATCCGCGTTGTCGTACCGCCTCAACCTGCCGATTGATTTGGGATAGGGGAATGGGTTTGTTTTTGAGTCCGGAAAGAATGCCGATACCAACAGGAATATGACTGCGTGCGGCTTTTATGTCGGGTTGTTCTAATTCTGAGATAAAGACATTGAAGTCATCCCGATAAATCTGCACCATCAGTTCTTCCACCAAACCGCGTCGTTCCCACGTTTCCCAATCCGCTAAGAAATATTCGTAGGAAAAACGTTGAGGATTGGGGGAAAGGGCGACGATGACATTCTGTTTCTTGTCTTTAACTGCCCGGAATACCCGCGTCATAAAATCAGTCATTTTGTTTGCCCGCCAGCGCACCCATGCGGGATCTCTGGGATTAGCAGGGGGAGATTTACCGCCATGTTCTTGTTTGTACAAGGCGACGGTGTAGGGGTCGTAACCAAAGTCAGAAGGCAAGCCAAAGTGGTCGTCAAATTGGATGCCATCAATGTTGTAGTTGCTGACAATTTCAACCACTAAATCTTGGATGAATTGCTGCACTTCTGGTTTAAAGGGATTGAGCCAAACGCGGCTGTGAACTCCTTCTTTTTCTGTCTTTACACCGTTCTGCTTTTGGGTAAGCCAGTCGGGATGGCGTTTGGCTAATTCGGAATCCGCAGGTGCCATGAAGCCAAACTCAAACCAGGGAATGACTCGCATTCCTTTTTGATGTCCCAACTCGATCATCTCTTTGAGCATGTCTCGCCCTTTAGTTCCCATATCGGGATCGAGGTTTGCGTCTAAAGGTGTCACCAACCTGACGGCTCGTCCAGTGACTTTTTCGGCCACCTGGCTGGGGTAAAGTGTATAGCCCCAGTTCCAGACGGTGGGGTAGAGGGTGTTGAAATTCAGTTGCTTGAGGCGTTCGATGGCGCTGGTCAGTTTGCTCCGGGAAAACAGCACATCGCTATCAATGTTGGTTAGCCATACCCCGCGTATCTCGCGTTTTTGAGCGTTGTAGTTGGGGGCGGAGGTTGGAACGGCGGCAATGTATTGCTTAGATATAGCGTTGGCAATGCCTGTTGATTGGCACAAGAACGCCGCGACATCGGCACGAGTAGCAGATTGATTGGGATTAAGCGATCGCACGTTCGGATAATTTACCACCAACTGTCTTTCTGTAGCAGCGGCGATCGCTTCTGTTGCATACTCAGGAATCGCTTTTGTATCTGTAAATGCTGCATTTAAGGTTGTCGCCGCCGCCTCTGTCGGCACATACTTCAACCCATTTGCCAGCGACACCAACACCTGTACGCGGGGAATTCGTTGCGTCGGTCGAAAAATTTGACCCGGATAACCAGAGAGAAATCCCGTGCGGGCTGCCTTGCTAATCACGTTATGCGCCCAGTAACTGTTTGGCACATCAATAAACTGACTCCCACTGTTTACTTCAGATGCAGTGGGAAACGCCCGCGCTAACATCGCTGCAAATTCTGCTCTGGTAACAGACGCACTCGGTTTAAAGCTGCCGTCGGGGTAGCCACTAATGATTTGCTGCTGTGCAAGCTGTTCGATACAGGGTTGCGCCCAAGTTCCCTGAACATCAGAAAAGGTGCTTTGCGAGTAAGCCGCAGGTGGCTTCACCACCGCTAGTGTGATGCCTAAGATAAATAAAAAGACTAGCCAAGCTTGACGCCCACAGGCACGACTAAAAGCACAAAGCCCATCTGCACAGGCGGTAAAAAGGTTTTTGACAAACCGATTCATAGGGGACACCGATTGAATTATCTAAAAGACACGTAGGTCTGCGATCAATTTCCCATGACTTAGGCAACTTAGCTTATGTTGCATTCACCCATTAATTAATGCGTTGCCTGACTTTAGACTTCGCGCCGCGCAATTTTCGCCGGGAGTCTCCATGCGCTTTACACGCCCAATGTGCATGATGAACATATCGAGTTTGATCACCCGCTTAAATTTTTGAGACTTCAGAGCATTTTCAGCCCCTAGGCTCTAGTAGATTTACGGAGAACTGTGCGAGTTTTATACGTGAGTCTACTGATAAATTCTTTAAGTTATGTAACGATTGCCTAAATTTTCTGAAAGATACAATAGAGAAGTGTAGGCATTAACGTGTGAAATCATCCGCTCTTAGGAAGTCAACAAAATTCCTAATCGACAGGCTACTCCGGAGTTCCCTATGATTGACCCCTACACCAACTCAGAAACAAACAGCAACAGCGTCAACTATGAGCGATCGCTCAGAAGATTAGCCAGAAGCATTGCCTTGTCTCAAGGGCAGTTCTCGCTGATTTTGGCGTGCTGCAACTCTCTACCCCTAAGAGAGCAACTTGTCACCCGGCTACATGAGTTATCTCCCATCGAAATTCAAGAATTAATTCTGCATCCTTCAGTCAATAAGCTATTTACAACCATTCAAGTAGCCCTTGCAGAGGAGCAGCCCCCAGCTTTAATGGTGTTTGGATTAGAGTCTGTAATCACCCTAGAGCAACTGCTCAAAGCAACAAACTTAGTGCGAGAGGAGTTTCGCAAACAGTTTGCTTTCCCCCTAATTTTGTGGGTGAATGACGATATCTTGCAAAAGTTGACACGGATAGCACCAGACTTCCGCAGTTGGGGAGCCAACTCTATCCGGTTTGACCTCAACAACCCCCAGCCCATTGATCTGAGGATCAATAGCGCCTAGTTTGGGGGAGCAGGGGAGCAAGCGCCGCACTAGGAGCGAACGGTTGTTCGCCCCTACTATAGGTTGTCTTCTCTTTCAAACTATGGCCGCTAGCTCTGAGGTACAGCAGGAGGGACAATTGCCTCCGTCCAGGGAAAACGCTTGTACTTCAGATAGAAACCAACGACTATCAATGCGAAAATTAACACCGTTCCTAAACCCAACGGGTTAGGCATCCAGAAGACGGCTTCTATATGGTTGATTTGTCCGGGTTCGAGCTTCCAGACTAACTGATGTCCGTTGTAGTAGACATCGGGAGCGATCGCATTTTCTGCCTTTTGAATGCTGCGTGCGCCCCAAGGGGTTTCCAAGGCGAACTGCAAATCGAATAGCGAGCTAGGGCTGACAATCACATTACCGTTGCTAGAAAGAACGCCCAGCGATCGCAAATCCAAGTCGTAGCTCAAGCGATCGCGCTGTAAAAGCAAAAGGTTACTCTGAGCCAAATGGAACTTGGAATCGAAGTTAGGCAAATTAGCTGCCTCTAGCGACGACTTTGATACTGACTTTTCCTCAGTATTGGGGTTAAAGAATTGATTGAACTTGGACTCCAACTCCGCACCGCTACTAAAAGGAATGGTGACGAGCAGATCCTTGTCAGAAACCCGCTTGACCTTCCCTTGAAGTTGATGCGATCGCCGTTCAATACTCTTGAGCCAATCCTGTACCTGATCATTGCTAAAGCTCGTCAGTTTTTCCCCAAGCTTAATATGGTGAACAATCGCTCCCTGATGTGGCCCCTCAAAATTTACTCCCAGATCGTACTTAACACAACCAGAAAGTAGCAGCGATGCCAGCAAAGGAATCACCAGAACCCGCAAACGCACCACCGTGCGGTAGGTACTCTGCAACCAATCAACCGTAGCTAGTCTCACAACAACGTCCTCCTTCTTCTCTTCCCTCTTGGCGTACAAGGTTTGTGTTCGGGGTTCCTAAAAAACTACTACCGCGCCGCCACACCCAGTCCTTCAAACAACAAACACGGTAGATAAGACCCGCCGCCGATCCATTCCGGCTGATTGCCCAAATCTACCAAATGCTGGAACCCCTCAAAAATACTACCAGCGACCATCGTATTCTTCACGCGACCGACAATTTCACCTTTTTCTACCTTGTACCCCAGATCCAGATTTACCGAAAACTCTCCAGCTAATTGATTCGACTGTCCTGCTCCCAAAACTTGATCGACAATCAATCCTTCATCCATCCCCGCAATCAACTCCTCCATTGAGGTTTTCCCTGGCATCATGCAGAGATTGACTAAATTTGGTGAAGGACGAGAAAGCCCGCCACGAAAGCCATTCCCCCTGAAGGGATACCCGCCACGAGATGCCCAGTGGCGATCGCAATAAAATTCCTGCACAACACCTTGAGCAATCAACTCCTTGCGGCTAGTGGGCGTTCCTTCATCATCAAACACACAAGCAGAAGCCCCAATACTAGGGTCTTCATAAATTGTTAAACGCGGGTCAAATAACAGCTCTCCCCTTTTGTCTGCTAGGGGGGATGATTTTTGCACCACCGCTTGACCGGAGAGAATCGTCTTAAACAAGCGTCCAATGGTACTAGCCGCCGCTCTGGGGGTAAATAAGACAGGAAACGTGCCGCTTTTAATCGTCGCTAGCTTTTCCGCTCGCTGGTACTTTTGCAAAAGTGATTGCAGGATATGCGAGTAATCTGGAACTCCGTCTCGCACCACTTCATAGCTGTACGCCTGAAGAAAATCTTCCCCCTTCACCAAGTTGCCAGACAAACTGGTGCTGATCACCTGGCTGCTCCGCTCGGCGTAAACATTCCTATTAGTAGCAATCTTGACCGTACCAGAACGGATATGAAACGCCACATCAACGAGGATATCCGGGTTGTAAGCCTGAACTTGTTCAATTAGGTGTTCGCCGACGGTGACTAAGTCTGGAGTCGGCGGTGGGGTAAATTCACTTTTTGGTAGTGTTAGCTGCACATTAGAGGCAAACTCAAACTCCGCCGGGTCGCTAATTTCGGCAGTCTGCACCGCCGCCGCCACCAGATCGTCGAGGCGCGTCAAATCGGTGGAACTAGCAAATCCTAATCTTCCTTGGCAAATCACCCGCAGAGCAACGCCTTGCAATGCTTTAGTTTGCAAGGACTTTAAGCGATTGTTCTCAAACTCAATCGGCGTGTCTTGACTGGAGAGGTAGTAAACTTCCGCCGCCTCAGCGTGCGGTGCGGCTAATTTGAGAATCTGCTCTAAGGTCGAAGCACTCACAGTACCAATGGCGAAGGTTGCGATCCGATAGTATCATCTGCTTCCTCGGTCACAAAAAAACAACCCACCAGATGCAGCGACTAAACCTCTTCGCTGGATTGGTGAGTTGCAATAAAATCAGACAAGCTTAAGACTACGGAGTGAGGATAGGTTTAACTAGTGCTAGCACCTCATCCATCGTGGCAAAACCATCAAAGGCTTCACTAGCAAAGGGAATTGGGGAATCAGGACGGACTTCTTGATAAATCACCTCTTGAGGACTTCTAATCCAAGGGCGGATGTCTGCACCTAAGAGAGTTTGCCGTAGGAAGCGGATTCCTGCCGCGTGTCGTGCTTCTACCGTGTGAATTTCTAAGGCTCCAGCGAGTACCGTTTTGCCTGCTTCTCCGGCTGCTAGCAAGTTCTGCACTTGCCCTTTGTAGGCGGCGACTCCCAAATCCTCAACATACTGCCCCGCGAGCAGAAAATCGGCAGGATTAGCAAAGGGGTCGCGACCTAAGATGGCGCTGTAGTTGGGGTTGGCGGGAATTGTGACGGCATCTGGGTTGCCTCCCAAAGCTCTCAACACCGCCGACAGGTCAACAACGTGTTGTGCCTCATCTTCTCCGTAGGAGACGATTGCTCCTTTGGCGATTTGTGGCGCACTTGCCAAACCACCGCCGTTGGTGGCATCAATAGCTTTTCTATAAAAATCAGCTTCTAGCTTTTCCAAAGTTAGGGCATACTCAACGACCTGTTGGGGCGTTGGTATAGCACCTTGAGCATAAGCCGCTTTAGCTGGGGCAAGGAACAAGGAGAGAAAGAGAATAGCTACTAGCGCGATCGCTTTAGTGAAGCGGCTAAGTTTGGGTGGGAAGTTCCAGCGAGGCGGCTTGTTTGTTGCTACCTGCTGCACTGTCAGATTGGGCATAAATTTCATGGGGGATTTCTCCTTACAGATCAAGCGACGAGCGTACCGTTGATGGGGTTATTGAGAATATTCAGTCCGCTGACGATACCGATAATCTGCTTCGGCGTGTACAGCTCGTCATAGGCGCGCCCTTGGAAGGGGTTGAGGCTTTCTACTAAGTCAACACGTCCTGTGCGATCGCCATCAGCTTCTGTCGCCGGACGACCTAGCAACCCCCGTACTCCCGCCGCGTGACGACCTTCAACAGAGACAATGGAACCCGCAGCGAGTAAGTAGGTGGGGTTCTTGAGGCTTGGGCCCGCACCGTTATAAGCATGGACGCCTGTATCTTCTAAGGCGACGGCTGTATTTAAGATGGTTTCGCGATCGCGCAACAATACATTTAGCCCAGGACGATTAAAGCGCAGATCTCTCGTCTGGAAGGTCGCATTTCCACCCAGTACGCTCCGCAAGAATTTCACATGCTCGGCTTCATGATTCCCTAACGCTCGCATGTATTCCAGTTCCTTGCGATCGCGAATTTTGCCAGAGCGGACAACCGCCGCATAAAATGCGGCTTCTAGTTCCTCTAGCAGTAGCGCAAAGTTGAGGATGCCATCATCGTCAGCATTAAAGGTGAGAGTTTTAGCACCATTACTACTCTGTGCTGTTACTGCTTTGGGTAGAGTTGTCAGGGCTAAGGTACCAATACCAAACAGACCCCATTTCAATAATTTGCGCCGCGAGGCGGACGATCTTTTTCCTAACGGCTGGATTGACAAACTCATAAAAAGTTGCTCCTGAAGTGAGACACACTTCATTGCTTTAAAAGCTCAAAAGTGGTGGTTTTTTCAATTAGCGAATTTCCTAATGCCGCAAGTTGTTTGGCACTTGCAAAACCCTCATTTGTAAATAGCTACGCTTTAAAGTCGGTGCCACTTGGTAGGTAGAAGGTATAAAGTGTCAAACAAGATGGGAAATAGGGCTAGCAAATCTTTTTGCTTTTGTTGTTTTTTTGCAGAGAAACTAAACCCAACGCACCAATCGCCAGTAGCCCTAGGGCTGAGGCGGGTTCGGGGACAGACTGACCTTCAGCTGCCACTCCCGTGGCTCCTGTGAGGGCGATGGTGTAGCTTCCGCCCTCGTCCAAAATCGCACCATCAAAACCGCTTAGAGGCGACATAGCACCCGCCGCCGTGGGTTCAAAAACTCCCGTCAAGATGGTGTCTAAGGGAACATCAACAGAGAAATCAGCAAGATCGGGAAAAATATCGTCACCCGCTTCATTGATCGGATCTAAATCTAAAACGGAGATGGCTAAATAATAAATGCCAGATTGAGTTGGCGTGAAAGGGTTATTTGCAGGAAGGGTAGATTGATCAACACTGCTGGAGGTGCGCTCGTTAAAATAGACCCCCATTCCCTCAGAGTCAAAGAGAGATAGCTGTGTTGGAAAATCAGCCCCTCCAACTGTTGTTGCTGAGAAAGGATCGCCATTCAAAAAGATTTTGAATAAATCTGCATCTCCAGAGAGAGTTCCAGAAATTGACTGGAGCATCGTTTCCTTTGAGGGAATAACTTGCGCGGTGCTAAGAGTCTCCCCCGCATCACCCATTTCGGTGAATGTAGCGGCTTGAGCTTGACTAGAAAATATTACGGTCGTCAGGACAGATAACACAGTTATCGGTGCAATCTTTTTCATTGAACAATTCCTTATTGAGGGCGCTTGTGAAAGTCCTGTTTTTAACTTGTCAATCTCTGTTTGGCATCTATTACGTATTGGTTATTTTCGACGCACGAAAGTGAAATTAAACTATCTTCCTTAAGGTAGACAATGGCTATTTTTAAATTTCGTAAGTATACGCAATAGTTACCTGATGAGCGATCGCCAAGCTGGACTCTAAGTAACTTAGGCTGTTCTAAATCCTCGTCACACTGTCCTAATACTGGGTTTCACCTGGTGCTCATTTCCAGACCAAAAACTGTCCATTTTCTAGTTAATTTTTAGCCCATCAATTTTTTTCAGCCACGTAATACATCGGAGAATTGAATTCATTAAAAAACAATGAAATAAATCTGAATTTAGATAGTTGACATTCTTCCAGAACTAAGAATGACATCACAGCCAGGATAATAGTTTTTATATTAAGGATTGAAAAGTTGCCAGTCAGAAATTGGTAATTTACATCTGTCATCAGCAGTGATCCCTATATCTATCTTCAGTGGGGTTAATCTCATTGGAAAGCATATTAAAAATTGTTAAGTGAGGAGCAGATTAACGCTGCCTCATTTGCTTGGACAACTAAGCAAGCAAACAATTCAATCGGAGATATATATGACATTTGCAACTAACGAAACCACAAAAAAAGCTTTACAAAAGTTTCAAGGCTTTGATGCTGATACCAAGCTTGCCGTTTTGTGGTTTGGTTATCTGGATATGAAAGAGCAACTGACTCCTGCTAACCAAACTTCTGCTCAAACAACGGCTGAAGCTTTGTATGACACCATCAAGGCAATGTCCAAAGAAGAGCAGTTGCAAGCGCAACGCGACATCGTTAGCAGAGCCGATAATGATATCACCCGTTCCTACCACGCCTTGAGTTCCAGTGGTAAGCTGGATACCTGGCTGCGTCTAGCACAAGGAATGGAAGAAGGTACGGTTATCCAAGTGCCGGGTGACTACGAACTACCTTCGGAAACTGAGGAGTTCACACAGCAAATCAAGCAGTTGGACTTTGAAGAGCGGATCAACTTCATGCGTAGTGCCGTAATCGAAATGGGCGCTGACAAAAACTAAGCGAGTTTTAGTTGCATTAGGGGCTTGGCAATGCCAAGCCCTTAAAAATAGTCCCGCTAAGTAGGACTTGTAAATAATTCTAGGTTTGTAGTTAGGGCTTTAGCCCCCGCGCCATTGATATAGCAAAGTGCTGAGTCGGTGAGTTAATATTCAACCAGCACGCTTCCTTGAGGAATCAGGAGTGTCCTAACCTATAGGTTGACTGCGATATCAACTGATTTCCCGTTGCCAGAGAGTTTCCGCCACTCGCGTCATTCCTGACTTGAGATGGCGGCGATAGGTACTAAAGGGTAAATCTAGCAATTCAGCCGCTTGTTCTTGGGTGGGGGCGGGATTTAAATAAGTGCGCTCTAAGGCACGGTACAGTTTTTGATCGCGGGGTGATGACTGTAAGGATTCAGTCGCTTCTTTGACAAGAGTTTGCAACATGGTAATGCCTTCGGCAGCACTCACCTTGCCTGTCACTTGTTCAACTAATAATCGCGATCGCAACAAGGGATTATTCTGAAGGGCATTAGGGCGAGAAAATTGACGAAACACATCCTGCACAGCACTAACAAACTCAGACTGACTTAAGACGAGTAAGGGTTCAGTCACTTGTGAGGGGGAAATTGCCAGGGCAGAAGCTGCCACCTCTCGTTGAGCCAGCAGTTCTTGCCAAGCGGCAGGTGATATCACTCGCCAGTCATGTCCGTAAACGCCATAGCGACGCCCCCCGACTGTAAAATCCGCCTCAGGAATACGCGTCAAGTCGGCATAGGCAAACATCGCTGTCCAATAATCTGGTTCTGCACAGGGAAAAAAGGTGAAGGCAAGCCCGGCTGTATTGCGATGATGTTGCACAAAGGTAATGAAGATCAGACTTTGTATAGGTGAAACGGCTTGATAAGTGTCGTGTGCCATCCAGAAGCGGAAGAGAGTTGCCCCTTCACCAGGGCGTAAGGGGGCATGATTTTGGAGGTAATTCCAAGCCGCCGCCGCCGCCGGATCTATTTGTAAATCTTCCTCACTGGCATGATGGAGTGCCAGCATCATGATAAATCCAGCCAGCTTTGATAAAGCAGCATCTCGAAAGACTAGCACTCCCTGCGGTTGCCTTGCTATCCAGTAGGCGGCTAGTTTTGCTGATTCTTCTCCTTCGCGATCGCTTACCATTTCTAGCAAGGCGTCTCGATCGGTTTCCTGGAGGGTGTCCGTCGTCAGGCTTTTGTTTTCTTGCCAGATAAAACTCGGTCTAACGGCTGGGTTATCGCGATGGAGAAAAATGTAATCAAAGAGAAGGCGGTGCTGTTGCTGACCTTGAGTTTGCCCTAAGCGTGTCGTGTAATAGGTGCGGGCGCGTTGATGGAGTTCGGTGTACCAATCGCGATTGCGCCAGCGCAAGTCAGCAATCAAAACTTCCCGCGCTAAGTCATGGGGAAATATACCCAGCTTCCCTGACTCAATGAACGTCAGTCCGCGCAGCCAGTTGAATAACTCATGGGCATCAGGTATTGCTAGCATCTTCGCTAATAGGGCTTCAGTTGTCAGACGCACGCTTGCACAAGCTTCCAACGCCATCCGGTGGGCGTTACTGGGTACCTCTTGCACAAATCTGTCTAGGAGTGTTTTGATCACATCTGGCACCCCTTCCGGTTGAAAGGTGATGTCCTGTCTTTGAGCCAATACATCAGCCACCATCGAGAGAGCCAGCGAATGACCGTGGGTAAAGTCGAGAATCGCTTGATGCTGCGCTTTGGGGATTTGTCGTTTAGTCAGGTAAGTGCGGCTTTCCTCTGGAGAGAGGTTGCGTAGCGGCAATAAGTGCATCAAGGCTTGCCAGCCTGGATCAGATCGCCAAGGGGCGCTAGGAGATTGGCGACCTGCTAGAACAATGAGAGTATTTTCTGAGAGGGTAGGAAGAAACTCTTGGCGCAGCCATTCATCAAGAGAGGCGAGGGTTTCGTAGGTATCAATTAAAATAACGTGGCGATCGCTACTGTCAGCTAAGGTTTGTAGGGCAGACTGCTGGGGTGGCACCATCGCCACTTCCAGCGCCCTGAGGAACGAGTTAGGTGTGGGTTCTAGGTGGCGGGCGTCTAAGTAAGTGACCTGTATTTGCGCCTCTTTGCAGAGCCGTGCAAACTCTCCTAGTAAAGTCGTCTTCCCGACACCACCAGGGCTGAAGAGGTATAAGACGCAAAAGGGTAATTCCGCTGCGGCAATCGCGCTTTTAAATAAATTCAGCTCGGGAGTACGACCAACGAATTGACGATGCCGCTCTGCTCTCAAACGCTCTTCTAGAGATAATGGCACTGGCTGTACTCCCTCAAATAACTCGGCAAGATTGAACTAGTGCCTATCGTCTGCTCGATACTGCATACTCAATTCAGTAGCGAGTAGTGTGTTACTTGTACTAGCCCTAGGAGTAACACTTTCCCAGGCTTCCCACACCACGACTTCGGGAGGAGCTGCCGCTAGCTCAACCACAGCAGCCCACCGAGGGTCAAAATCACAACGAGTAAGGCAATCCAGATAAACTGATTGTCTTTGGTATTGACTTGAGTTAAATCAAGGGGTTCTAATTCTGTAAGGTCGCGTTGGCGTTTCTGCGTCGCCATGCTAGTAGTCCCGCGACGGTCTTTAGGGATACTTTCTGCAATGGTTCCGAGGTCGGGAATTTCCGTCATCCATTCAGCAGGACGATTGAGTTGGGGCGCTTTCAGGATGTAGAGTAAGCGCTTGCCTTGTTTGCTGGTTTCGGGATCGGGATGACGAGTCAGGTTTTGGCAAAGGGCGATCGCTTCATTGTTTTGCCCAGCAGCTTCGTGAGCCATCACTAGCCAAAGTTGCGCCTCTCCTCCCAGGCGAGAGTTCTGAGAAATTAAAGCACAGGCGGCTTCTAGGCGTTGGACAGCAAGGCGATATTCACCCCCCTCAAAAGCTGCCTGACCAGCCTGGTACTCAATGTCGAATTTTTCTTTATTTTCGGAACTCACGTTTAAATTTCGTTGGTATAGAGAAATAAAAGGATTGAAATCCTCATCGCTTGGTTTCTACCTAACTCAATCGTGCCCGTTAGCCATGGGACACCAGCTTACATAGGGTTAATAACAACATCTGGAATTCTTAAAATTCTAAAAGAAGATTATCCTGAACTTAGAACTCTACGTCATCTACCTAAAGGCACCATCACACAGGCACTCTTGCTCGCAGGGTGTGGTGGAACGAATTAGCGAGCAAACGATTCAGTAACTTCTATTAAGCCCTGGGATATTTTGAGGTGAAACTATGCTGACACGTCCTGCATTTCGGCAAGGTTGTTTTAGTGGATTTGGACTTAATTCTCCGCTGACTTCCTTAAGCTTGGGGGTTATTTTACTAACGGTAGTGGCACTACCAGCAACGGCAAGACCCCGGAGAGTATTTCAGCACAATACATTTGTCCAGCCCGTGCAGCCCTCTCTACCGTATGTGTACGGCAGCCCAATTCCATCCCCCGTACCCTTACGTCAGCCTACAACTCAACCTTATTCATCACCCTACGACTCCTATGATTACGGATTTAGTGGAACGCCTACACGGGGTGTAATCCGCAATTCCACCTTGATTAACCCCACTGTGATCGATTCGCGAATTACTGATTCGGTATTAATTAACCCAACAATCGTCAACACCCCGCGCCGAGGAATCCAGCGATCGCGTATTTATTACGGTTCGCCGAATGTCCAAATCAATATTGGGCTATAGGGGTTACTCGCTCAAATCATCAACTTTGAACCAACAATCATGGAGCCAATCCCTTCGTCGGTAAAGATTTCCAGCAGTAGGGCGTGGGGAAGGCGACCGTCAATGATGTGGGCAGCGTGGACGCCTTGGGCAAGCGATCGCACGCAGCAGTTGACCTTGGGAATCATCCCTCCGCCAACAATACCTGCATTAATAAGCTCTCGCGCTTCTTGAATCGATAGCTTGGCAATCAGGGTAGAGGGGTCATGATAATCCTTCAAAATCCCGGCAGTATCCGTGAGCAAAATCAACTTTTCTGCCCCCAACGCCGCAGCAATCTCCCCCGCTACCGTATCGGCGTTGATGTTGTAGGCTTGCCCGTTTTCGTCGGCGGCAACGCTTGATACAACAGGAATATAGCCGCTTTTAACCAGGGACTCCACCAGCTTAATATCCACACTGTTGACTTCCCCAACAAAGCCAATGCCTTCTCGACCTTCAGGGCGGGCTTTGATGAGGTTGCCATCTTTGCCGCACAGTCCCACCGCCATGCCACCCGCACGGTTTATAAGGGCAACAAGTTCTTTGTTGACGCGACCTACTAGCACCATCTCCACCACATCCATCGTGGCAGCATCCGTCACTCGCAGCCCATTTTTAAATTGCGGCTCAATGCCTAGTTTTTCTAGCCAGCTATTGATTTCCGGCCCTCCACCATGCACGACGACAGGTCGCAAGCCGACGCAGGATAAAAACACGATGTCGCGGATCACCTTGTCTTTGAGAAAGCTGTCTTTCATGGCAGCACCGCCATATTTGACAACCACGGTTCGACCAGCAAATTGTTGAATGTAGGGGAGGGCTTCACTTAGCACCCGCACGCGAGTGGCTTCGGCTTCTCTGATGTAGTCGCTATCGTTGAGCATGAGCAGCAATAAAAAGAGCGGTAAGTTGTTTGAGAGGTTTGACTGACGAGTATTTGGCAGGCTCGGCAGAAGATTCCCAGAACTAATTCTAAGTTTTCCTGCAATGCAGGATGCTTGGTAATTTTAGCTATAGGCGTGCAAGACCAAGCCGCAGCGCGATCGCACTTGGCAATTGCCTATAGGAGCATTGTGAAGGCATCTGCTGGCTGGTTCTTACCGATCTAATTGTCTGACAACCCAGGCAGCTCTTGGAAGCGGCTGAGTTAGGAATGCATGACATCGGTGGTGCAGCAAACTGCTCGCGTAGCAATACTCAGCAAATCTCTCCAGGATGAGGATTTCAGCTAGGGTCAAGGCCGTGTTGCTTCAGTTCATCCAAAGAAACGTATTCCACCGCTAATGCATGAGTTGCTGATAAAACGACAGGTGGTGCCACACCAGCATCCAGCGCCTCCTTCCAGCGAGAAGCACACAAACACCAGCGATCGCCGGGTTTTAGACCTGGGAAATTATAAGTGGGGACAGGCGTACTCAGATCGTTTCCCGCCGACTGAGTGAATGCCAGGAATTCTTCCGTCATTTCCGCACAGACGACGTGCGAACCAACGTCACCAGCGCCTGTACTACATTGTCCGTCCCGATAAAATCCGGTCATAGGAGACGTGCAGCAAGTCTCCAACTCTCCTCCAAGGACGTTCCTAGCCTGTGTCATAACAACAACTTCTCTGTAAAAGCTTTCATTGGTAGATTATAGAGATCTGCTGGCGCTCGGCAAGGCGTGTTTTTTGGGTATGGGACTTCTTGGCACTTGAGCGATCGCTGAATCGGTTGGAACCCAACGGAATGAAACTTAATTACCAGCCGCGCGATCGCATTCCTAGAAATCTCAGCTAGTTTCTTATCTCAGGTATAGAAATGTACAGGAATAAAAAATGGGTTTGCATCACTTCATCAAACCTATGCTGTGCAATTTTAAATAATATTAAGTGCTATTAATATTTGCTGCATTGGAAGTTTGACTATTTTTTCCTTCACTCGATTGAGAACATTGAGTTGATACATTTAATTTAATTATTTTTTTGTTAAGGATAAGTTATAGACTCAAAATGCGATCGCGATCGCCTATGTTCCCACCCCTCTAAACGACTGAAAGTACTTCCAGCAGTTGCTCCTAGTCAAGATTGAAGCAATTATTCTGAATTACTGGCATCAAGCACAGGCTTACTTGGCTAAACGGTGAAATTCTTTATCTGTAATTAGCTAGAAAGAAAGATCACCCTGGAGATAGAGTCAGAATAGCTTCGATGGAAGCTAAGTTAGAAGTGACGTATTAAAGTCGTATCCATCTAAGCACCAATGAGTTAGATAGCTGAGTTTGCTGCTTTTAGATAAGCACTAACTCTTGTTGTAGTGCTTTTAATAAATATTAGGTGGAAAAAAGTAAACACAGGTATCTAATTGTTGTGAAAGCAACCTCGATCCCTTAGACGAGATTGAGTAGTGTTTACATTACATGAGATTATACGGATACACAGATGCAGATATTTATTTCTATTTTGAAAATAAATCTTTATGCGTACTGATGTACGCAGTTCATGGTGTCTAATTAACAAAAGGATAATTATGCTTAATCAAAATCAAACTTACTCTGCCCCTCACTGGTCTAAAAGAACAGGTGCTTGCCTAGGAGCGTTCACCCTGGCTCTCACCACCTTGCTGGTTGGCTGCGGTGGTGGTGAAGAGATTGAAGAGGGGAGAACCAACGTTACTAAGGAAGACGTTGCGGATGTTGCAGCCGATCCGACATCTCCGGTGGTCGGAAAAGAGGTGACGATCAGAAGCGAAACAGCAACAGCAGTTGGAGAGAACAGCTTTGTCCTACAGCCGGAAGGGGGTGAATCCATCTTAGTGGTTAATTCCACCGGTGATTCCTTTGTGCTTCCTAGTGAAATACCCATTCAAGCGACGGGGACAGTTGAGGAATTTGTTGTTGCCGATGTCGAGGAAAAATACGGTCTGACGTTAGAAGACGAACTGTATGTAGACTACGAGCGCAAACCCGCCATTATTGCCAAGTCTCTAGCACTTGCCCCCAAGCCCGAACAGCTAGCGCAAGCTCCTGCAGGTTATTTCGATAAAAAAATCGCTGTCGAGGGTGACCTCAGAAAACTGGAAGCAACTAACAATGCCTTTGCTCTATTTGAAGAAGGTTGGGTTGATGATGTCGGCGTACTAGTTGTTGGTACCGAGGGTAAGACTGGAGGCGGTGTACTTGACGAAGGCGAAAACGTTACGGTGACCGGCGTAGCGCGTCAGGCTAACGCTCAAGTTCTGCAAGAAGCAAATTTGGGCTGGGACGACAACAAGATCCAGGAGTTTTTATCTAGATACACTGACAGACCCGTAATTGTAGCCGATGGTGTCTATCCCTCTGCTGTCGATCCTGCTCCTGGTAACTAGTAGCCTGATTAGGGTAAAAATTTCTTTCTCTAAGTAATTAAGAGAAATCCAAACAGTTGAATTCAATAAAGGAAATAAAAATGGTCAATGCAAGAACTACACCAGAACGCGGTTACTACAAACGTGCTGTCGGTGTTTTCAACAGGCAAGAAGATGTCGAAGCTGTACTCAGTGACCTGAAGAAGTCAGCTTACGACATGGACAGAGTCTCCCTAATCGCGCGGCACATTGACGGTGTCAAGGGCGCTGAAGAGGTAACAGAACAACACGGAAATGAAGCCAAGGAAGGAGCCGGAATTGGTGCGACCACTGGTACGGTTCTAGGTGGTCTTGGTGGCTTCTTAATCGGTGTCGGTTTACTAGCGATTCCTGGTGTTGGGCCAATACTCGCAGCAGGAGCAGAGATATCGGCTATAGCCTCTACTCTGGCAGGAGCCGGAATTGGTGCGGCGGCTGGCGGTATTATTGGAGCATTGGTTGGTCTAGGTATTCCTGAAGAGAGAGCCAAGGTATACAACCAGCGCATCGAGGCTGGCGACTATTTGGTAATGGTCAGCGGAACGGAAGATGACCTTAGTCGCTCTCAATCCATTATGCGTAATCACAATGTTCAAGAGTTTGGCATGTACGATGCTCCCGATCTTGTCGGAGCTAAGCCTGCTCCTGCTGCTCCAGTAGCCGAACCCGTGGTGGAGCGAGAGGAAGTTGTTACCAAGACTCGCGACATAGACATAGACCGCGATAACGAACCAGAGGTACTTATCGTTGACAAGCGAGACGAAATTCGATAAATCTGGCAACTATTTCAGCCGTTGTATCTTAGGTCAAGCGGCGTAACCTGTAGATAGTTTCCTCGCCTTGACCCAAATATAAAGCCAAAGCGATCGCTACTCTCAGTTAGGGCGATCGCTTTGGCTATGGCTTTCGCCTAAACCCCAGTTATCCGTTCAACGGAGAGGGTGAGATTCGAACTCACGGACTCTTGCGAGTCATCCGATTTCAAGTCGGACGCAATCGACCACTCTGCCACCTCTCCAGGTTTATCTATCATATCAAGGTGGGGGGCGCTTGTTACGACTGTCTAGAAGTAGTTTGTACAACAGCTTCTGAATGGCGATAGAGAACTTCTTCAGAAGCGATCGCGTAATCTTGTCCCACCCAAACCAGAGAAACCTGGGAGACAATACCAGCTTGCATCGTCACCAGGGAGAAATTCCGCAGGCGATCGCTGCTAGTTTCGATAATCCGAGGGACGCGGGCGGAATTTAAATAAACTGTCCCCTCAGGGCTAGTGAAGAGCGATGTGCGTAACTGGTCTTTCCTATGACGCAGTTTGTGGTGCATGTGACCGAAGGTAACTAGGGAAATGGATTTACCTAAGTTTCTGGTTTTGGCGATCGCTTCCCCAAAATCCGGATCGCCATAATCCCCCCCAATCGGGTTCCAATCCTTGCCACAAGGGTCTTCTGCGGCTTCCCCTAAACCCACCGGGCCGTTGTGACCCATAAAAATAATCGTTTCATACGCCGTACTCTGTGCCGCCGCAACAATCCGCTCAACCGACTCCTCAAAATTGTTGACACCGTAACGCTCTTGATAGAAGTTCTGGTTCTTCCAAACTTCGCCACCCCAGCTAAAGGGACGACTGCCAACAACAGAGAGATTAAACTCTGGAAAGTCCAGCTTCCCATAACCGACATGTGCCTCACCGAGTAAGTCTAGTTGTTCTTGCACCCAGTCTTCCTTGGTATGGTCGTAGGGCGATTTTTTTCTTCCCCAGTCTGAGGCACTGTACCAAGCGTCATGATTGCCCATAATGGCAGCCTTGGGAAGCTCTAAATTGGCAATTTCTCGCACCACCTCCACCGACTCATTGCCAAAATCCCCCACAAACAGCACCAAATCCACACCCAGCGCTTGGAGAGCCACACCATCCTCAGCTTCCCAAGCATCGTGGATATCTCCAACAACAGCAATTTTTAGTGGCTGCTCGTAATTACTCTGATTGCTCATCTACTCTCTCTCTCCAGTCCTTTTCCAGGATAAGAAAGCCTCGCTATTTTGGCAGGGTTAATCGCAAACTTGCTAATAATTCATAGTTCATGGTTTGCCCTCCTTGCTGCTACGCAAACATACCGAACGCCAGTTCCCAACACTTAGTTTATCCTTCATCCTCGGCTACGAAAGAGCATCGCGGATCAGCGCACCCGTCCCCAAGGCTATACACACTTCATCGTTTCTCCCCCTAATCCCTCATCAATCTAGAGATAGTTGTTTTACTGCACGTTTTCTGAATTTTTCTCAAACACCATGCAGTTTTTGGTAAAAATAACTATAATTATCACAGACTCTTTTTACGGGGTAACTCAACACCTTGTTTACGACAGCACTTCCGCAACAGACGCAAGCATTCGGCGCTCTTCCCCACGATTTATTTGGGGCAATTGACGCACTCAAAAAAGACCTGAATGCCGTTATTCTCGCGCACTATTACCAAGACCCTGATATCCAGGATGTTGCCGACTACCTGGGCGATTCCCTGGGGCTGTCCCAACAAGCAGCGAGTACAAACGCCGATGTCATCGTCTTTGCTGGTGTCCACTTCATGGCAGAAACTGCCAAAATCCTCAACCCGGACAAACTGGTACTACTCCCAGATTTAGAGGCGGGTTGTTCGCTGGCGGATAGCTGTCCTCCTGCCGAATTTGCTGCGTTTAAAGCGGCGCATCCCGATCATCTAGTGGTGTCTTACATCAATTGCTCTGCCGAAATCAAGGCGATGAGCGACATCATCTGCACCAGTTCCAACGCCGTCAAAATTGTCAACCAGATTCCCGAAAATCAGCCGATTATCTTCGCTCCCGATCGCAATTTGGGGCGCTACGTCATGGAGCAAACAGGACGCGATTTGGTGCTGTGGCAAGGAAGCTGCATCGTTCACGAAACCTTCTCAGAAAAGAGACTGGTGCAGTTACAAATTGAACATCCAGACGCGGAGATTATCGCTCACCCAGAATGCGAAGCCCCCGTACTGCGTCACGCTTCCTATATCGGCTCGACAACCGCCTTGCTGAAGTATTCGCAAAATAGTCCGAAGCAATCATTTATCGTGGCGACGGAACCGGGAATTATTCACCAAATGCAAAAGGAGGCTCCCAACAAGCGATTTATCCCTGCTCCAGGGACAAACAATTGCAATTGTAATGAGTGTCCTTTCATGCGGCTGAATACGCTGGAGAAGTTGTATCTGGCGATGAAGCATCGACAACCAGAAATTACCATGCCAGAGGATATTCGCGTTGCAGCTTTGCGACCGATTCAGCGGATGTTGGAGATGAGCGTGTAGGGATGCAATTAGGATAGAAGACTTTTGTTGAATTTCAGTTAGGTATTGAATCAGTTTCTGTAAGGTAGGTTACGCTGTTGTTAACCTACCTCGTATTTTGTATTGATGAGCCAGAAATTCATATGAACACTCGCCTCCAAAGTAAATTATTAGAGGAGCTTTTTAAATTGCTTCCAGATAATTGTCAGCTTTGGATAGCAACGCATTCAATTGGCATGATGCGTCGGGCTAGAGATTTACAAGAATCTAACCCTGGTGAAGTAGTATTTCTTGATTTTGATGAGAAAGACTTTGATCAACCACAAACTCTGATGCCACAGCCACTTAACCGTGCTTTCTGGGAACGCACACTTAAAGTAGCCTTAGACGATCTATCTGACCTCATAGCTCCTCAAAGAGTAGTTATATGTGAAGGAAATCCCGTGGGTACAGGCAATCCTAAAAAAGCAGAATTTGATGCACATTGCTACCGTAAAATTTTTGCTGAAGAATTTCCTGACACTCAGTTTCTGTCGGCAGGTAATTCAATTGAAGTAGAGACAGACCGGTTGGCTTTAGTTTCAGCTATTGAAGCTCTTGCCAAGGGGGTAGAAATTATTCGTGTCGTTGATAAAGATGATAAAAGCGATACTGAGATTGAAGAGCTTGCTAAGCAGAAAATTAGAGTTCTTTCACGCAGGCATATAGAATCATATTTATTTGATAATGAAATACTTCACTTACTTGCTGAAAACTCTAATCAACTACATCAGTATTCTTCTTTGTTAGAGAGAAAGAAAGAAGCTATTGAGCGCAGTTCTGCTCCTCCCCGTAATAACCCAAGCGATGACATAAAATCGGCTGCGGGAGCTATTTATAATGCGGCAAAAGACTTACTAAAACTAGAGAAGCCTGGAAACAACGTAAATTCATTTTGCCGAGATACACTAGCACCACTAGTGACTTCAGGAACGCAGGTTTATACAGAACTTAAAAAAGCTATATTTGGTTTGTAATCTAGAACAATTTTGAAAGAATTGTAACTTTATTCTCTTTCAGAGCGAGCTTCTAAACTTCTGAAAAACGGCGATGTAGGGATTTTTCTAGAGCTAATCTTCAAGAACTTGAATTGGTGCAAGTTTCAGGTGAGGGCGGTTGAGTTTCTACCTCAACTTTTTTATCGTCCAAAGTGTTTAAGAGTTTAGTCACAGCTAATTCTGCCTTGTCGTTTGCCTCTGCCAGCAAATCCTCTCTACAAGCCGTCGCGACAATTTTCTTCAGGGTTTCTCGCTCGGCTAAGGTTTGCAACTGCGGGGCGACATCTGGCCCTAAACCGAGAAAACCTCGGTCGTAGTCGTACACACTGGAGCGGTTGACATCAATTTTGCTATCGAGGATGCGGGGAGGGGGGAGACGAATTTGGACAGTATCGCCGTTGACTTGCACGTCCTCAGGCTGCAACTCACCCAAGTCCACGCCTGCTCTGACTTCGCCGTAGGCAATATAAAGTAGGGTGGTTTTACCAAGGACAACACCGCCAACTTGCCGATCTTGACTCGTGGGGACGACGGCTTCCATCGCAAAGACAGCGGTTGTTAGTTCGCTTGCTCCTCGCACTTGCCGGACTACGAGCGATCGCACATCAACTTCTGGCGGTGATGCGTTGAAAATTGTCTGTAATCGCTCAAAAAAGTCCATCCCCGTGCGTAACATCCCGATTAGCATCAGCAGGGCTGCCATAGCAACACCCCCGGTGGCTAGGAGCGATAAATTGTTGAATATTGACGAGGTAACGCGGCGAGGACGCGGTTGGTGCTGTTCAATCATGCGATCGCTTCCATATGAAGATTACTATATCGTGAGGTTCTAGAAAAAGGTATTTCTGTCAATACCTTTTTACATCTTGTTACTTTCAGAACGATGCTCTAAAACTAATAAATCTTTGAAATATACGAGCAAAGGTTCTCTAAAAAATTGAGAATACGCTTCGTTAATTTCCGGAATCAGAGAAACTCCTCTTCCTACAAAAAGGATATCTTCAAAATTACTAGCTTGTTCATTAATAGAATCAATCAAAACCTGCGGCATTGTGTAATTTTCATCAGCAACTCTCTTTAACCCCACTTCATCCTGTTCTAAAATAGCTTTAAGTGCCTGTTGCTCACCGCTACTTAGTTGGTTAGTGAAATCTAGCCATTGCAACCATTCGTTGGGTAGAAGCGGGTAGATTTCCTGATCTAATTGCCGACTAGCTTCTTGAGGAAAACTTGTTGTTTGCCTTGCCAGTTGTCCCTGAGTTTGTAGATATTGAATCTCAAGTTGTAACTGCTCTTTTTGCTGAACTAAATTAGCAAAATCTCGCTCGATATCCTGTTGTTGCTGCTGTTTTTCTAAAACTTGGTTTTGTAATTGCTTTAACTCTGCGCGTTTAGTAGTTAGCTGATTTTCAACTTGTTGCTGCTGTTCTAGCAAGGGAGCTAACGTTTGCTTGAGGCTTTCCTGACTTGCTTCTAGGGCTTTAATTTGCGCTTCTAACTCGTAGCGTTCGCTTGTTAGAAGCTGTTTTCGTCCTTCTAAGGTAGCGAAATCGTGGATAAGCTGTGCTTGCTGGATCTGTTGTTCAGTCACTTGAATTTGTAACTGCTCTAGTTCAGCTTGTAGACGAATTAAACGCGCTTCTGCTGGCTGAAGTTGGGCAGTTTTAGCGGCGAGGGACTGATTAAGTTCAGATTGTTTTTTTTCTAGTTGATAAAGTTGAGTTTGTAGGTTGTTAAACTCTTCTTCTTGCTGTTGCTTTTGATTGAGAATGTCAGTAAATTCTTTATAATGCTCATTTCTTTGATTATGTAATTCTGAAACTCGCTCAAGGAGCAGATTACGTTCAGCTTGCAACGCAGTAATACTCGCTTCTATTTCTCGTCTTGTTACTGTTATTGCCGATAGAGACTCATACAGTTGAATTTCTTCTTCTTCCAAGTCTTCAATCTGGTGTTGAATCGAGCCTCGAAGCAGTCGTTCTTGCTTGAGGCGTCGATTATCAGCAATGATGGCTCCAATAAAGCTAGCTGGGGCAGTAATCACACCTGTAAGCAAGGCTCTTCCAAAATCTCGGTTGATCAGCAGTCCCAGTCCTAAGCTGACGCCGAAAGCAATTGAACTCAACAGAATTTGATTAACGACCTTAGTTGATTGCATGTCGCTTGTTAGTCATTAGTCAGTGCTTAAGGATCGGTTGCGGTCAAAATTCAAAACCTTCTCAATCTCTTTAGGCTAACAACCTTTGCGTCATAAAGTTGCTTCATAAAAAAGCTAACTCACCACGGAGGAAATCGATAAATTGGCGGGCGGTGCGTCCAGAACGTCCATTGTGGCGGGTTGCCCATTGCAGGGCGCGATACTCTAACTCCTCTGGAACCAGCTTAATGCCTGCATGGACAGCAAGATGGTGGACAATTGCTAGGTAAGTCTTTTGATCGGCTGGCTCAAAGGTAAGGGTTAAGCCGAAGCGATCGCTAAATGACAGCTTTTCCTGCACAGTATCCCATGACTGGATTTCTTCCGCATCTTTAGGACGCGGTCTGTCGTCAAAAAACTCCCGCACTAAGTGACGGCGATTTGAGGTTGCATACACCACCACGTTTTGCGGTCGGGCGGTGATATTCCCTTCCAGAACAACTTTTAGCGCTTTAAAAGCATCATCATCCTCTTCAAAAGACAAGTCATCCACAAAAATAATGAACTTCTGAGGCACACCCCGCAATTGCTCAACAATCTGGGGTAAGTGGTTCAACTCAGATTTAGTCACTTCTACTAAGCGCAAGCCACGGACACCATATTCATTGAGCAATCCTTTGACTAACGAAGACTTACCAGAACCCCGACTGCCATAAAGCAAGACATGCAAGGCAGGATAACCCGCCAGCAAAAATTCCGTGTTTTTTACTAAAGTATCTTGCTGTAATTCATAGCCGACTAACTCAGCCAACTGCACCGGATCGGGATGGGAAATGCCCACCAATTGCCCTGACTGCCAGCGAAACGCCTGATACTCGACAAACAAACCTGTACCAAACTGCTGATAGTGGGATACCAAACTCTCAACCGCATCTCCCCAATTATCCAGCTCTCGCAAGGCAGCAAGTACCCTAACTTCTATTAGGGCTTGGTCAGCATTATCCGTTGCTTTTTGATGCCAGACAACCGGGGCAACGGTCAATCCGGTTGCCGCTTGTACCCACTGGCTGAGTTGGTCACCACTACAGTTATAAAGGCTCTGTAACGCCTGCAAGTCATGCTGGGCAGCCGCGATCAGGGCTGGGTTTTGTAAGACCCCTAATTGAGCCTGCTGGGTGAAGGGGTTATCGTCTCTGAGAATGCGGTTTAGAAGGTACTCTTGCCAGCTTTGACCCTCGGTAGCGAGGGCTTTGAATAAACTGGCGTAGGTTTCCAGGCACTTTAGTCCGTCAAGTTCTGGGTGCTGTAAGGCTTGCAACAATTCGAGAAAGGCGCAACCAACATCTCCACTCAGGACGGATTGGTACAGCAACAAGGACGCCGCCTGACGTTGGAGAAACTGAATGGAGGAAACAGCGCGAGGAGGGAGAGAAGGCATGATTGCAATTTTAAGATGTGGATGAAGTATGAAGTATGAAGGGTGAAGGGTGAAGGGTGAAGGGTGAAGGGTGAAGGGTGAAGGGTGAAGGGTGAAGTATGAAGGGTGAAGGGTGAAGGGTGAAGGGTGAAGGGTGAAGG